>NZ_VFUV01000009.1:0-245653 GCF_006441315.1 Mesorhizobium sp. B2-4-19
CATCCCCAGCCTCCATTGGCTGGCGATAAAACCGGACAACTCATGTGCTACCTAATCCGGACAACTCATGTGCTTACAACAAGAAGCTCCACCGGGCTTGACTTTCCAGGCACGTTCTTTATGTGTCGCGCCAAGTTTCCCGCGTCCGGGTGTTTCCCCGTGCTCCAGCGGCCAAAACCCCACGAACAAACGGACTGATACCATGGCCAAAGCCGCAAACATCAAGATCAAGCTTCTGTCGACCGCCGACACCGGTTTCTTCTACGTGACCAGCAAGAACAGCCGTACCAAGACCGACAAGCTGTCGTTCCGCAAGTACGACCCGGTCGCCAAGAAGCACGTCGAATTCAAGGAAACCAAGATCAAGTAATCTGGTTTCCCCTTGCAATCAAAAACGCCGCCCATCGGGCGGCGTTTTTGTTTCTAAGTCATTGTTTTCGTTAAGACAGGCGACGGACAGCATGGCGCCCAAGAATAACGCGTCGGGTAGCCAATATGGCTACCTCAGAAGCCGCCGTTCCTTAAATTGCCAACATATCCATTAGTGATCCCTAAACTAAGTGGGAGGACGATGAGGCGTTGGGTTGGCTAGTGGGTGTTGCGATGCAAAGCGACTTTGCAGCGGCGCGCGAGCTGTTGGAATGCGCACAAAACCGCCTGTGCGGCGAGGACGAAACAAGCCAAAGCATACGCGCCAGGCTGGATGTAATGATCGAAGAAATAGCGGCTGCGGAATTTCATAAGTCGCCGCTGACGATCGTGCCTTTCCCGAAAAGTCGGCCGCCGAGGTAGCCCAACAAGTAGCCCGCACGGTGCGGAGCCTTGCGGTACGAAAACCCGCTTCTCCTTTCGAAGCGAGGGACCTCGTAAATCTGGTGACGCAGGGTACCTCCCTGGCAATTGCAGCGCACCGCCTGAGGCTGCGAGCTGGGTTCCCTCGGCCCCGCCCGAAATCTCCTTCAGTCGATGCGGTCGCCGCTTTTCGGATCGAACAGATGCAGCGCCGCCGGATCGGCCGCCAGCCGCACGGTGTCGCCGGGCCTCACGCCGGCCCGCCCCATGGCAAAGACGCAGAGCTGCTGGTTGGCCAGTTTGACGTAGAACTGCGTCGAAAGCCCGAGCGGCTCCACCACCACCACCTCGCCCTGCAGCGCGCCGTCATCGGCCAGCCTTATATGTTCAGGCCGCAGGCCGATGGTGATCGCGTCGCCGTCCTTGAGTGGCAAGCCATCCGGCAGCCGTAGCTTCTGGCCATCGGAAAGCATCGCGTCCACCTTTCCGGCCCTCTCCACGGTTGCCGGCAGGAAATTCATGCCCGGTGAGCCGATGAAGCCGGCAACGAACATGTTGGCCGGCCGGTCATAGAGATCGAGCGGCGCGCCGACCTGCTGGATCAGCCCGTCATGCATGACGACGATCCGGTCGGCCATGGTCATCGCTTCGATCTGGTCGTGGGTGACGTAGACCGAAGTGGTCTTCAACTGCTGGTGAAGCGCCTTGATCTCGGCACGCATATGCACGCGCAGCTTGGCGTCGAGGTTGGACAGCGGCTCGTCGAAGAGAAAAACCTTGGGATCGCGCACGATGGCGCGGCCCATGGCGACGCGCTGGCGTTGGCCGCCCGACAATTGCCGTGGCAAGCGTTGCAGGAAGGTGTCGAGCCCGAGCCGCTTGGCTGCGCCATCCACCCTTGCATCGATCGTCGACTTCTGCGCCTTCTTCAGGAGCAGGCTGAAGCCCATGTTCTTCGACACGTCCATGTGCGGATAGAGCGCGTAGGACTGGAACACCATGGCGATGTCGCGGTCCTTGGGTGCCACATCATTGACCAGCCGCTCGCCGATACGAATCTCGCCGCCTGAAGCCTCCTCCAGCCCGGCGATCATGCGCAAAAGCGTGGACTTGCCGCAGCCGGACGGCCCGACCAGGACGACGAACTCGCCATCGGCGATTTCAAGATCGACCGCGTGCAGGACGCGGACGGCGCCGTAATCCTTGCGGACTTTTTCGAGCGTAACAGAGGCCATCGATCTATCCTTTGACGGCGCCGGCGGTCAGGCCGGTGACGAGATAGCGTTGCAGGAAGGCGAAGAAGATGCAGACCGGGATCAGCGCCAGAATGGACGCCGCCATCATCTGTCCCCAGTCGACGGCGAACTTGCCGATGAAGGTGAGCAGGCCGACGGCGAAAGTCTTCTGGTCGTCGCTGGAGATCAGCATCAGGGCGAACAGGAGCTCGCTCCAGGCGGCGGTGAAGACGAAGCCGAGCGTCGCGCCCATGCCGGGCAGTGTCAGCGGCACGATCACCTTGCGCATCGCCTGCGCACGCGTGCAGCCGTCGATCATCGCCGCCTCTTCCAGGTCCTTCGGGATGCCATCGAAGAAGGACTGCATCAGGAAGGTGGCAAAAGCGGTGTTGAAGGCGGTGTAGATGATGATCAGCCCCGTCAGGCTGTTGATCAGGCCGATCTGTCCCATCACGCGGTAGATCGGCGGAATGACCATGACCAGCGGGAAGGTCTGGGTCAAAAGCAGCATCAAAGCCAGCGCCGCCTTGCCGCGAAAGGTGAAGCGCGACATGGCGTAGCCGGCGAGCGTTGCGATGATTGTCACCAAGGCCGCGGTCGACACCGAGACGATGACGCTGTTGAGGAAATAGCGCGGGAAATCGGTGGCCTCGAGCACGGTGACGAAGTTCTGCAGCGTCATGTGCGAAGGCCAGAAGGTGATGCCTTCGGAATAGAGCAGCCGTTCCGGCGTGACCGATATCTTCAGCGTCCAGTAGATCGGGAACAAGGCGAAGACCACATAGGCCGCGATTGCCGCGTAGAGGCCGACGCCGCCGAAGAACCGTTGTGAGGTTGAGCGTCCCGCGATCATCAGACGTGCCTCACCAGGGAGCGGCGGATGCCGATCAGTGCGATGGCATAGGCAATCAGCAGCACAAGCAGCAGCACGGCCACCGCCGAGGCATAGCCCTTGTCCAGCGACTTGAAGGCGCTGACATAGATGTAGACCGGCACCGTGTTGGTCGAGCCGGCCGGTCCTCCCTCGGTCATGACGAAGATCAGGTCGGCGAAGGTGGCGATCCAGATGGTGCGCAGCATCACCGTGATGGCAATCGTCGGCGCCAGGAACGGCAGCGTCACCTTGGTGAAACGCTGCCAGGGCGAAGCGCCGTCGATCGCCGCCGCCTCGTGCAGTTCGGACGGAATGGACTTCAGCGCCGCCAGCAGCGTGATGGCGAAGAACGGAATGCCGAACCAGACATTGGCGACGATCGGCCCCCACATGGCCGTGGCAGGATCGGAGAGCACATTGGTCGGTTCCGCCTTCAGCCCAAGCGCGAACAACCAGTGCGGGAGTGGCCCGATGATCGGATTGAACAGCCAAGCCCAGGTCAGGCCCGACAGGAAGGATGGCACCGCCCAGGGCAGGAACACCAGCGCCTGCACCGCCTTGCGGCCGCGGAACGGCTTGTCGAGCAGCAGCGCCAGGCCAAGGCCGAGGAAGAATTGGAAGAACAGGCTGGCGACCGTCCACCATAGCGTGTTGACCAGCGCCTGCCCCAGCACCTGGTCCGACAGCATGGCCTGATACTGGCCGAGCCCGACATATTCCGACTTGAACGCCGAGAATTTGCGGAAGGAGTAGCTGATGCCGATGACCAGCGGCACCAAAAGCACCACGACCAGCAGAATGATCGCCGGGCTGAGATAGAGCCAGGGTTCGATGGCGGCGTGCGACAGCCGCTTTCGTCGCGGCTTGCCGGCGGATCGGATTTCGGACACGGCGTAGGTCATCGATTTGGCTCTACGATGGGGAATGGGTGCCGGAAGGCAAAACAGCGTCCTTCGCCCGTTTGACGGGGAGAAGATGCAGGCGGGCAGATGGGGGCGGCGCTAGCTTCTCATAACTTGGCGCCGCCCCTCATCCATCACTTCGTGACACCTTCTCCCCGTAAACGGGGAGAAGGAAGAGGCGTCACTTCTTGTTCTTCGCAAGCCAGTCCTGCTGTTCCTTGGTCAGGAATTGAGCCCATTGGTCGGCGACTTCCTTGGCCGTCTTCTGGCCAAGCAGCACTTCCTGGAAATTCTTGATCGCCACCTGGTCGACGAAATTGCCGAGGTTTTCCAGATGCGTCGGCGGTGTCACCATTTCATATTTGGAGGTGTCGCTGAGCTCCGTGAACCAGCCCTTGAACTGCTCGGTCTTGAAATGCGGATCCTGGTCGGCGCCGTTGTGGATCGGCACCACGCCGACTTCCTTCGCCCATTCGAGATTGTCCTTGGGCGAGAGCAGCGTCGCCATCAGCTTCCAGGCATCGTCCTTATGCTGCGAGTTGGCGAACATCGCCCAGCCGGCATAGCCGAGCGTCGGATAGGACTTGCCGCTCGGGCCAACCGGCAGCGGCGCCACGGCGAAGTCGTCGGCGTTCATCTTGTCGGCGATGCCGAGCAGCGCGTCCGGATCCTGGTTGAGCATGGCGCAGGTGCCGGAATAGAAACCGGTGACGGTTTCGTTGAAGCCCCAGCTCACCGCATCCTTCGGCGCCAAGCCGTCCTTGTACATGTCGGCCAGCATCTGCAGGCCCTTGACCGAGCCCTCCTCGTTGATGGTCGAGGTACCGTCTTCGTTGAAGTATCCGCCCTTGCCCTGGGCGATGTTCATAAACATGTGCATGCCGTTGAAGGCGCCGGGTCCGCCGCGCAGGCAGTAGCCGTATTTGCCCGGAATGGCGGAGATCTTCTTGGAGTCGGCGACGAACTCGTCAAGTGTCGCCGGCGGGCCGTCGAGGCCGGCCTGCTTGAACAGCTTTTTGTTCCAGAACAGCGCGTTCACATAGTAGCCGTAAGGGATCATGAACTGCGTGTGGTTGACCGTCGAGCCGAACTGCTTGGCGCGCTCGCCGAGCGTCTTGGCGTCATCCCATTTGGCCATGTAGGGACCGAGATCCTCGAGCTGGGCATTGTTGGCATAGAGGCCCATCCAACGTTCCGGCATCTCGACCACGTCGGGCGTGTCGCCGGCCTGCACCATGGTCAGGAACTTTTCGAAGGCCTGGCCCCAGGGCAGCGAGATCAGCTCGACCTTGACGCCCGGATTGGCGCCCTCGAACTCGGCGATCTGCTTTTTCAGGAATTCGGTGCGCGGCGGGCTGGTGATGACTTCGACCATCTTCAGGGTCGAATCGGCCAGCGCGCTCCCGGTGGAAATTGCCAGCCCCGCAACGGTGGCAAGCATGACGGTCAGTTTTTTCATGTTCAAGACTCCCATTTTGAACCCGCTTGTTATTTTCTGGCTTTTTCGAAGGCCTGGGCTACGTCGGCCCAGAGGTCTTCGACACTTTCCAATCCGACATTGAAGCGGATGGTTCGGGGGCTGACGCCGAAGCGCGCCATCGAATTCAGTCCCGGCGTCTGCTCCAGCGACGCCTTGGCCGGTACGACCAGGCTTTCGTGCCCGCCCCAGCTGACGCCGATGCGGAAATATTTCAGCGCGTCGACGAAGACCGGGATGTCGATGTCGTCCGTCAACTCGAAGGAGAACAGCCCGGCATAGCCTGCCAGTGTCGCCTTGCCGGGATGGTTCGAATAGGCTGGATGGTTGACGCGCTCGACATGGGCATGCGCCTTCAGCCGTTCGGCGATGGTGAGGCCACTCTTCATGTGGTGCGGCAGGCGCAGCGGCAGCGTGCGCAGGCCGCGCAGCAGCAGCCAGGCCTCGAATGGCGACAGCTTGCCGCCGAGATAGGAATAGGTCTGCTCGTTGATATGCTTGATATGGGCGGCCGAGCCCGCCACCACGCCGGCGACCGTGTCGCTGTGGCCGCCGAGATATTTTGAGGCCGAATGCAACACCAGGTCGACGCCATGCGAGATCGGCTTCTGGAACACCGGCGTTGCCCAGGAATTGTCGATCGTGGTGACGATGCCCTGCTCTTTCGCCAGCCGGGTCAAATGCGCGATGTCCTGGAGTTCGAACATCATCGAGGTCGGGCTTTCCAGGTAGAGCAGCTTGGCGCCCGGAAGTGCCGCCGCGACCGCATCCGGATCGGAACCGTCGACATAGTCGACCTTGATGTCGAGTCGCGGCAACAACCGTTCGAACAGCCGGTAGGCATCTCCATAGCAGTTGCGCACGGCGACAATGCGCTCGCCCGCCCCAACGAAGGCAAGCACGGTGGCGCTGATCGCCGCCATGCCGCTGGAAAAGCCGCGCGCGGCCTCGGCGCCCTCGAGCGCGGCGACGCGCGCTTCGAACTCCATCACGGTCGGATTGTCGCCGCGCGAATAGATCGGCTGCTTTCGTTTGCCGGCAAATGTATCGGCCATTTCGGCATAGCTGGCGAAAGTGAACAGCGAGGTCTGATAGATCGGCGGCACCACCGCGCCGCCGGGAAACGGTTCATCATGCGCCAGCAATGTCGCCGCCTCGGCAAGATAATCGTGATCGAAACCGGTCGGATGCTCGTTCATGTCTGGCTCGAGAGTTTGAGTTTGGCAGCACCGCGCTTGAGATCGTCCTCGACGGTGGCGATCAGCTTGAGCGCCTCGGCACGGGCGCCTTGCGGGTCGCGTGCGGCAATGCATTCGTAGATGGTGCGGTGATAGGGAAAGCTGGCGTGGCCGAAATCGCGCACGCCCAGCGGATGCTCCCAGAAGCGATGGAACAGCTCATGCATGGCGGCGATGATCTGCTCGAACAGCGGATTGCCGGAGACCCGGTAGATCGCCTGGTGGAACTCCCAGTCCTCTTCCGACGACATGCCGTCGCGGGTGCGGAAGGCCTGCTCCATGATGTCGAGCTTGCGCATGATCTCGGCAATGTCGGCGGGGCTGGCGCGTTCGGCGCAAAGGGCCGCCGCCTCCGCTTCCAGCGCGCGGCGAATTTCAAGCGTATGCATCAGGCTGGTGAAGTCGTTGCCGCCTGCCAGCGTCAGCGGCATGTGCAGCATGTCGGGCGAAACAGCCGCCTTGAGATAGGTGCCGCTGCCTTGCCGGCGCTCGACAAGGCCAAGTCCCTCCCACCGCGTCAGCGCCTCCCGCACGGTGTTGCGGCTGACCTTCAACCGCTCGGCCAGGATGCGTTCGGTCGGAAGCCGGTCGCCGGGCTGCAGGGCCTCGGCGCGAACGAAACCCACCAACGCCTTCAGCACGGCGTCATCGCGCGCCGTCGTCTGAATGGGTGGCAGGCTGTTCTGGTCCACAAATCCTCCCGACTTCAAGTGGTCCAATGGTCCAACCAATTTCTGCACAGATGAAACCTCCTGTCAACCGATTGTCAGGAGGGCTGTCGGCTTCTGCCTTGTCGCAAGCTGCCACGCGATGCGCTTCAGGGCATCGCTTGGACTCGCCTCCATCTACCCGCTAGCTGGCGGGCGGCCCGAACCAGGTGGTCAGCGCCTCAGCCAGCCCCTGTTGGGTCCCGAACCCAACCCAGGCGACATAGCCATCGGGCCGGATCAGCACGGCGGCCGGCGCGGCGACCGTCCCGAGAACCGGCAGCTGCCAGGGGCCGTCATATCCAGCCTCGATCTGCCGGACCCGATCCGCCCAGGGCGCAATATCCACCCTGCCTGGTTCTCCGAAGTTGAGAAGCACCGGCCGGGCGTCATGCAGCAGACCGAAGACCCGCACCGGACCGTTGGCGGTGGCCAGGTCGAGGTCGGGCATTCGCCGCCCAAGCAGTGGATGTCCCTCGCCGAGATCGTAATGGATACCCAGACCGGACATCTCCGCCGCGATCCGTTTGCGCGGCTCATCCATGCCAAGCAGTTCGGTAAAGATGTCGTTCAACGCCTTGGTGCTGGCGTCCATGCGGCGAAGCGCAACCTGTGCCTTCGCGTTGCGCAGCACGCGAGCGGCGATCGGATGACGCTCGGCGTGATAACTGTCGAGAAGGCTTTCCGGTGAGGTCCGCTTGACCACCTGGGCCAGCTTCCACCCCAGATTCACCGCGTCCTGCACGCCGATGTTGAGCCCCTGCCCGCCCATCGGCGGATGGATGTGCGCGGCATCGCCGGCGAGCAGGACACGTCTGTCGCGGTAGGCGGCGGCCTGCCGTGTCATGTCGGTAAAGCGGGAGATCCAGGTCGGACTGTGGACCCCGTAATGGCTGCCATACACAGCGACAAGCGCCTCACGAAGATCTTGCAGCGTCGGTTCGCCGCCGATGGTCAATTGTCTCTCGGTCAGCACGACACCCACCCGGTCGCTGTCTTCGATCTTGCCTATCGCATGAATTCCGTAGGCGTCGCTGCGAAAGCCCAGTGCCGGCTCCCTGGACATTTCGACCTCGGCGATCATCCAGCTCATCGTCGGATCCCATCCGGGGAACTCGATACCCGCCGCCTTGCGGATCGTGCTGCGCCCGCCGTCGCAGCCGACGAGGTATTGTGCCCGCAACCGTTGGCCTCCGGACAGCTCTACGTCGACGCCGCCATCATCCTGCGCGAAACCGGTGACTTCCTGTCCGCGATAGATCGCTACTTCCAACTCGTCGATCCAGTCGGCCAACATCCGCTCGATATGGTTTTGCCGCAGCGCCAGCAGGTAGTTGTGCCGGCTGGGAAAGTCGCTGATATCCAGACGGATCATGTGGAAGCCGACGGTCGGGAAGCTCTGCCCCTGCGAGAGAAACCGACCGGCAATTCCACGCTGATCGAGAACTTCGATGGTGCGCGTGTGCAGGCCGCCCGCGCGCAACCCGGCCAGCTGCTGGGTTGCGCGCCGCTCGACAATGGCAACGTCGATGCCCGCCAAAGCGAGTTCCCCCGCCAGCATCAATCCTGTCGGACCGCCCCCGGCGATCACCACCGCATGCTCTGAAATCATTGATCGCCACTCCCGTTTTCACGCTTGATCTGCGCGGTTTCTACGGGAGGAACCTGGTCTTGCCGCAAGCCCCTTGTGCGCCATATGTATGAAATGGAGGGGGTACTCTCTGCGATCGCTTTGGCCGGCCGACGGCTGTGGATCGAGGTCGGGAGCCCGGATTGCTCACAGGCAAATAATCAGAGGCCTTCGTGCCTTGGCACGAAGTTCTGATGTTCTGTTTGGAGGAAGGGGGCCGGTCGGCGTTTGGCAGCGGTACGAGGAGGCCACTATGTGCCAGCGCCGGCCGGCCGACCCCACGGACCCAGGAGATGCGGCGGACCTGAGCATCATGGGGTATTTCTAGGATCGAGCCGGTTGTCTACCCTCGTGCCGGCTTCGTCTTGGCATTCACATTTGCGCAAGAGCTTTTGAAAATCAACAGTTTCTTAACCAAGGCTCGCGAATCACTTGGATTAAGGTAAATAGCTAACCTTGTTGGATTGACCGTGGAATCGGTCGCGAACGCCTACGCCGCCTTGGCTACGACGCGGTTGCGGCCGCCGCTCTTGGCTTCATAGAGCGCGAGATCCGCGCGCTTCATCAGTGCCGCCACTGTGTCCACGCCCTTCAGCACCGACGACACGCCGACGCTGACGGTGACCTCGATCGTCTTGCCCTCGGCGCCGATGACGAACGGCATCTGGGCGATTTCGGCACGAATGCGCTCGGCCACCCTCTCGGCCACTGTGCCGTCGGTATCGGGCATCACCACCACGAACTCCTCGCCGCCGAACCGGCAGGCAAGGTCGATACCCCTGACATTCTTGCGCAGCCGCCGCGCGAATTCCCGCAGCACCTCGTCGCCGCCGTCATGGCCATACGCATCATTGATCGACTTGAAGCGGTCGAGATCGGTGATCATCACCGACAGCGGCCGGCGCCGCGCCACGGCGCGGTCGAACAGCGTCTGCAGATGGCTGTCAAGATAGCGGCGATTGTGCAGCCCGGTCAGGCCATCGGTCACCGCCATCTCGATGGTCTGGGTGACACTGGCGCGCAATTGGTCGTTGTAGCGCTTGCGGCGCACCTGGGTGCGCAGCCGCGCCGTCAGTTCCTGCTGGTCGATCGGCCGCATCAGGTAATCGTTGATGCCGAGTTCGAGGCCGCGAATGATGCGCTCCTCCTCGCCCTCCTCGGCCAAAAGGATGATCGGCACGAAACGGGTGCGGTCGAGCGAGCGCAATTGCGAGCAGAGCCTCAGCGGATCGAAATCGGCGAAGGCCGTCGAGATCATCACGCATTCATAGGAGGTCTCGGCGGCTTGAAAAAACCCGGCATGCGGGTCGCCGCTGACATCGAGGTCGACGCGCTCGCGCAGCATTTTCTGGATGCGCTCGACAGACGATTTGCGCTCGTCGATCAACAGCACCTTCGGCGGCGTGTCCTCGGACGCGAAATTGCGGCTGAGCAGCTCCTCGATGCCGATGTTGCGCGTCGTCGAGGCCCGCAACCTGAGCTCGTCGGTGAGAGACTTCAGCCTGACCAGGCTCTTGACGCGCGTCATCAGCTGCAAGTCGTTGACCGGCTTGGTCAGGAAATCGTCGGCGCCGGCCTCGAGCCCGCGCACGCGGTCGGAAACCTGGTCGAGCGCGGTGATCATCACCACCGGGATGTGCGACGTCGCGGGGTCGCTCTTCAGCCGGCGGCAGACCTCGAACCCGTCCATATCGGGCATCATCACGTCGAGCAGCACGACATCGACCTTGCCGTTCTCGCAGGTCTCGATGGCGTCAGGCCCGTTGGTAGCGGTCAGCACCTCGAAATATTCGGCCAGCAGCCGGACCTCCAGCAGCCTCACATTGGCAGGGATGTCGTCGACGACGAGGATCCGCGCGGTCATTTCACAAGGCTCCGGCTCGGCTGGAAAGGGACATCAGGCATCGCCCAGGTAAGATTTGATGGTTTCGATGAAACGCGGCACCGAGATCGGCTTCGAAATATAGGCCTCGCAGCCGCCCTGGCGGATGCGCTCCTCGTCGCCTTTCATGGCGAAGGCGGTCACGGCGATGACCGGGATGACGTGCAGATCGTCATCTTCCTTCAGCCATTTGGTCACTTCCAGCCCCGACACTTCGGGCAGCTGGATGTCCATCAGGATGAGATCCGGCCGGTGCTGACGTGCCAGGTCAAGCGCCTCCAGACCATTGCGGGTGCGCACTGTCTCGTAACCGCTCGCTTCGATGAGGTCCCGAAAGAGCTTCATGTTGAGCTCATTGTCCTCGACGATCATGACCTTCTTAGGCATCGACATCCCGTCCCGGCCGTCCTTCCGCTCGAAGGTGGCCGTCATGCGCTCCCGGTTGAACGCACCAAACCTTGCTTCACTATACGGCAATATGCTTGCTTCACTATACGGCAATATGATTGACGAAACGGAAACCTCCGGGCTGCAAAGCAGCGCGAATTCCACCTCGCCTCGCGGCGCGTCCAAACGGCGCGCGGCGCTGTAAAGGCTTGCCGCAAGCAACTCTTGCCATTACTGCGGAAGAGACTCATTCCACGTACCGAAGGTAGTGATGGCAAACGCGGCGTCAATGCGCGAAGAGGCGGAAACCATTGCCGTGAAGGCGCTAGGCTTCGTCGCCTCTGATCCGGAGCTGTTGCCGCGCTTCCTGGCGATCACCGGAATAGAGGCGCATTCGATCCGCAAGGCCGCAGGCGAGCCGGGCTTTTTGGCCGGTGTGCTGCAGTTCATACTTGCCCATGAGCCGACCCTGATGCGCTTTGCCGAGGAAACCGGCACGCCGCCGGCCGCCGTCGGCAAGGCGTTGCGCGCACTGCCGCTCGGCGACGACAACCACGAGCGTTCCATATGAGCGATGATCCCGAGACCGCGCGCCAGATCGAGGAACTGTCGCGGACGACCGGCCGCTGCTGGTGCTCGACGTTGACGACGTCGTGCTCGAATTCATCCGCCCCTTCCCGCATTTCTTGAAGTCGCGCGGTTATGGCCTGACGCTGGCGTCCTTCCGGCTGACCGGCAACATTGCCGAAACGGCCAGCGGCCGGCTGATCGAACAGCCGGAAGTCACTGCACTTCTGGGCGATTTCTTCGACGCTCAGGCCGATTGGCAAAGCATAACCGACGGCGCCGCGGAAACCTTGGCAAGGCTTGGCGACCGCGCGGAAATCATAATGCTGACGGCCATGCCGCACCGACATCGTGCCGTGCGCCGCGCGCATCTCGATGCCTTGGGTCTGAACTATCCGCTGCTGACCACCGAAATGGCCAAGGGACCGGCAGTGGCCAGGCTGCGCGGCAAGACCGGCCGGCCGGTGGCCTTCGTCGACGATCAGCCGCACAATCTGGCGTCGGTGCGGGAATCGGTCACCGACGCCAATCTTTTCCACCTGATGGCCGACAATTCGCTGCGTGCATTCCTGCCGCTGGTCCCGGACGATGTCATCGTCGTCCAGGACTGGCACGAAGCCGCGCCGAAGATCGCCGGCGCGCTGGGGCTCTAAACGTTAGACGCAATTCAGGGAAAATCGCCATGCGTTTTTCCCTGGAATTGCTGGAAAGCCGACCCCTCAAGGATTCAGCTTCGCACCGGCCCCGCCATTGTCACCATCGCCACTATTGGCGTCGCCACCGCCACTATTGGCACCGCCGCCATTGTCGCCGCCGCTGCTGTCGTCCTCGCCGTCACCGTTGTGGACGCTGTCGTCCACCGCCGGATCGGCGGGCTTCAGCATGACGCCGTTGACGGTGACCGAGCCGTCGGCCTTGGTGCTGACGGCCCATTCCAGCCGACCGTCCGGCAGCGTCTTGGCAAAGCCCTTGACCATGAGAGCGACAGGCACGTACTGCCCGACCTCCGGCTCCGCCTTTGCCGCTTCCTGCAGATGCGCCATGATCTTGTCGAAGCCGGCGACATCGACGGTGAGATTTGCGTCGGGTTTCTGGCCGAAGCTGGTCATCTCGCCTTCCAGCGCGATCTCCATGTCCCTGTTCTTCACAACGCTGTGGCCAATGACGACCTTCGGCGCCTTGGCCAGGAAGTCCGTCTTGAGCTGGTCGCCGAACTCGGCCGACAGCGGCGGATCCTGATTGAGATCAAAGGCTTCGATCGCCTTCTTCGCCATGCTGTCGAGATCGATATTGGCACCGCCGAAGTTCAGGTCGATATCGGTGGGCAGCAACGCCACGCTCCAGCTCGGCAAAAGCCGCTGCGGCACGGTCAGGCCCGACGCCTTGATGCCGTACGAGACCTTGCCGCTCTGGGAAACGCCGTCGCTGCCGAACGCGGTGCTGAGCTGGGTCGCGCCGAAAGTGCCGATCGGGCTGTCGACCGCGAAATCCTTGAAGCCATAGGTGCCGTCGATGCGCTCCCACACCGGAAGCGCTGCGCGCAGCAGCGACTTGAGCTGCGCCTGGTTTGCCTTCAGCGTCTTCTCGTCCTCATTGGCCACGGCAAATGCCAGGAGGTCTAGCAGCGGCCTGGTCTGCACACCCTTGCCGCTGGCTTCCACCGACAATTCCGGCGACTTGATGGTGACCGGGAAATTCAGCCCGTTCTCGGGATCGTCCAGTTTGATCGCCTCGGCGAAATTCGAAATTTTTTGCGACATCGTGAAATCGACGCCGCCATTGGCGGCCTTGGTGGCGGCGATCGTCGCGGTGCCGGCGCCAGTGCTGGCCTCCATCTGCTGCTTGGCATCCTTCGAGGCCATAGTCATGCCGGCCAACGAACTGGTGCCGCTGATGAAGGCCGCCAGATTGGGATCATAGACACCGGAACCCTTGCCGTCCTTGATCGAAAACTGCGTGCTTTGCAGCCCCTCGGGCCCGTTGAACTCGAAGGATCCGCTTTGCGAAAAATCCATCGAGACATCCCAGGTCCCGTCGCTGCGCGGCTTCACCAGCACGGCGTAGGGCGCGAAGTCGAGTTTCACCTTTCCTTGTGCGGGAACCGTCGCGGCAAGCGCCTTGAGATCGAACGCGACCTTGTAGGCGTCGCCTTCGACCGAAACCTTCAGAATGCCCTTGTCGAGCGCCTGTTTGCCGACATAGCGGGACAGGTCATCGGACAATTGCTTGGCGCCCTTGCTGTCGACGGCCTGGCCGAAGGCGGGCGCGCTGAAGAGAAGCGCGGTAAAGGCAATTGGCAACATACGGTTCACGGGATGTCTCCGTTGAGCGAAAAGGCAAAAATCGTTTCGTGCTTCTGGTAGGGAAATACCATCACAACTGCAAGATGATGACAGTCAGGCTGTCAGCCAAAAGCACCAGCCGGTTATCGGCGCTGTGAAGCTATACCCTCAAGGGCTCTGTTTCGCGCTTGCAGAAGGTGGATCAAAGCACCAGCCGCATCAGCGGCCGGCCGGCCTTGCGTTCCACCAGCCTCTCGAACCCCGCCTTCTCGAACACCCCGGACGAGCCGACGAACAGGCCGATCGAACGCGAATCGCGCGACAGGTCGATCGGGCAGGCCTCGACAAGCCGCGCTCCGTTGCTGCGGGCGAAATCGACGCCGCCCTCGACGAGGCGATGCGTGATGCCCCGGCCCCGCGCCCTGGCGCGGACGAAGAAGCAGGAGATCGCCCAGACGGCCGGGTCGGAAGCGTCGGCGGGATCGGTCGGCGCCGAGCCCCTGCCCTTGTTGTTCCATTCGGGTACGTCGGCGCGCGGCCCGATCTGCATCCAGCCAACCGCCTTGCCATCCTCGAAGGCCAGCAGGCCGGGCGGCGGCCCGGCTTCGATACGCGCCTTGATATGGTCCTTGTTGCGCTCGCGGCTGCTCTCGCGCCGCGCCGCCGGCGCCAGCCGGAAATGCGTGCACCAGCAGCCGTAGCAAGCGCCCTGTTTGCCGAAAAGGTCCTCGAAGTCAGGCCAGAGCTCGGGCGCCAGCGGTACTATGGTCGTGCTCATATGGTTCTCCCCAGGCCAAGCTTGTCGCTGACCCTGCACTGTCGTACCATTGCCTCTGTTCTCTTTATGTTCGCAGTGATGGCGGCCCCTGTCAACAATCCCGATCACGGTTTTTGCCGTGACTGCCTGACGTTTCAGCGCGGTGAAACGCGCCGCTGCGAGCGCTGTGGCAGCCCTCGCCTTGCCCGCCATCGCGAGCTTTACGGGCTGCACCTGGCCCATATCGATTGCGACGCCTTCTACGCGGCGATCGAAAAGCGCGACAACCCGGCGCTCAAGGACAAGCCGCTGATCATCGGCGGCGGCAAGCGCGGGGTCGTCTCCACCGCATGCTACATAGCCCGCATCCGGGGCGTGCGCTCCGCCATGCCGATGTTCAAGGCGCTCGAGGCCTGCCCCGAGGCGGTCGTGATCCCGCCCGACATGGAAAAATACGTGCGTGTCGGCCGCGAGGTGCGCGCCATGATGCAGGCGCTGACGCCGCTGGTCGAACCGCTGTCGATCGACGAGGCGTTTCTCGACCTCGCCGGCACCGAACGGCTGCACGGCCTGCCGCCGGCCGTGGTTCTGGCGCGCTTCGCACTGGCCGTCGAGAAGGAGATCGGCATCACCGTTTCCGCGGGCCTCTCCTATTGCAAGTTCCTCGCCAAAATCGCGTCGGACTTCCGCAAGCCGCGCGGCTTTTCGGTCATCGGCGAGGCCGAGGCGGTCGGCTTCCTGGCGACGCAGCCGGTGACCATGATCTGGGGCGTCGGCAAGGCGTTTAACGCCACGCTGGAGCGGGACGGCATCCGCACCATAGGCCAGCTTCAAACCATGGAGCGTGGCGACCTGATGCGCCGCTACGGCGTGATGGGCGACCGGCTCTACCGGCTTTCGCGTGGTGAGGACGTTCGCCGCGTCGACCCCGACCAGGACGCCAAGAGCGTATCGGCCGAAACCACTTTTGACACCGACATCGCGTCGCTGGATGAGCTGGTCGCGGTGCTGAGAGGGCTTTCGGAAAAGGTCTCGGCGCGGCTGAAAAAGTCAGGCATTGCCGGACGCACCGTGGTGCTGAAGCTGAAGACCCAGGATTTCAAACTGCGCACGCGCAACCGCCAGCTCGGCGATCCGACCCGGCTCGCGGACCGTATCTTTCAGACCGGGGTGGAGCTTCTTCGCAAGGAAACCGACGGCACGAAGTTTCGATTGCTCGGCATCGGGATCAGCGACCTCTCCGACGACGACAAGGCCGACCCGCCGGATCTGGTCGACGTCCAGTCGCGCAAACGCGCCATGGCCGAAGGCGCCATCGATGCGCTGCGCGACAAATTCGGCCGCAAGGCGGTGGAGACCGGCTATACGTTCGGCAAAGGACGCGATGCCCATCCGCCGGAGCCGCTGGAAGACTGAACCTGGATGCCGGATGTGTTGGGATTCAGTCGGATCCTGCTGTCAGACGCGCGTCAGATCGATCCGGCTCATCACCACGTTCTTGCCGGTTTTCGGATCGGTATCGGTGACCGTGAGCCGGATGCCGTTCTCGCCTCGCTTCTCGACCGTCATCCGCGCCTTGCGATCGCCATTGATCTCCTGGGCCCAGCGGATGCCAAGATTGATCGCGTTGCCCGAACGGCTGCCGTTCAGCTGTGCCGGCCCGGTGCGCGACCCGACATAGACGCCGCTGTATTTCGCACCCGTCACCTTCAACTTGGCACTGATGGCCCGCGTCACCAAAACGAGACCGCGGCAATTGCCATCCAGCGAGAGCGAGGTCGAGGTCGCGTTCGACTTGAAACTGCAGGAAACACTGACGTTCGGCACATCCGTGGTCAACTGGACAGTGCCCTTGCCGGCAAAACTGCCGTTGAACGACTGGAGAAACTTGGTCTCGTCGGCATGGGCTGAGCCTGCCGCGACCAAGAGACAGCCAGCAAGCGCAAATTGCGCGAATGGTCTCATCGAAATTCTCCCTGTCGATGCTGAAAGACGTCCTGCGAAGCTCGGCTGAATATCGGGACTCAACGCCCACTGCCCTATCGGGTTCCGCTCGCGACATGACCGTTTTGCACGATCACGCCATTGCACTGGCCCAGAAGAATGGAGCGACTAGCGATTGCGGCAAAAGCCCCGGCCTGCGAGATAGCTGCCATGGCACCCACCCCCTCGATCCCCAAGGCCGCGTTCTGGATGGCGCTGTCGATCAGCTCTTTCCTGGCGATGTCGGTCGCCGGCCGCGCCACGACAGCCGAACTCAACGTCTTCCAGGTGCTGGAACTGCGCTCGGTGATCGGCTTCTTCATCCTCTTGCCGCTGGTGCTGGCGAGCGGCGGCTTCGCGGCAATGCGCACGCAGCGTCCCCTCGCCCATCTCGCCCGCAACGTCGTCCACTATAGCGGCCAGGCGGCATGGCTCTACGCCTTGACGCTGATCCCGCTGGCTGTGCTGATCTCGATCGAATTCACCACGCCGATCTGGACGGCGATCCTGGCGGTGACTTTTCTCAACGAAAGGCTGAGCCGGCCGAAACTGGCGGCAGTCGTGCTTGGCCTGATCGGCGTGGTGGTCATCGTCCGTCCAGGCGCCGACGCGGTCGATCCCGGACATCTGGTCGTGCTGGGCGCCGCGGTCTGTTTCGGCATATCGCTGGTGCTGGTGAAATCGCTGACGCGCACCGACAGCGTCGTGCGCATCATTTTCTGGATGCTGATCATCCAGTCGGCGCTCGGCCTCATCCCCGCCCTCTACGTGTGGCGCACCCCATCGCTTGAACTCTGGCCCTGGATCCTGCTGATCGCCTTCACCGGCATGTCGTCACATTTCTGCATGGCCCGCGCGCTCACCTATGCCGATGCGACCGTCATTTCGCCGATGGATTTCCTGCGGGTGCCCTTGTCGGCGCTGGTCGGCTGGCTGCTCTATCACGAGCAGATCGACGCTTTCACCGCTGGTGGCGCGCTGCTGATCTTGATGGGCAATCTGCTCAATCTGCAGCGCAAACCGGTACAACCGGCTGAAGTGGCGGCATCGTAGCATTCAGCCCGTCAATCGCCTTCGTTCGGTATGTTGAGGACATGCCCGCAGGCCTTGCAATGCACGGCGTCCGGTTCATGCCGCTGCAGCCCGCATTGCGGACAGGGAAAGAACACCCTGGCCGGCCGGAAGATCGCCTGCGCCAGCCTGACAAACAGCGATATGCCGATGATCATGGTGACGATCGCCGTCAGCTTGCCGGCCATTCCCGGCAGCACGATGTCGCCAAACCCGGTCGTCGTCACCGTGGCGACGGTGAAATAAAGCGCGTCGATGTAATTTTCCAGCCCGGCTCCATTACGGAAGAAGAAGGTATAGACGAAGCCGGTTATGACGAACAGAAACGTCAAGAGGTTGATGACCGCATGGCTTGCCTCGCGCCAGGGCCTCAGCCCACGCATCTCGAAATGCCGCCAGATCGAACCGCTGCGCGACAGCGACCACAGCCGCAGGATGCGCAGAAAACCGAGATTGGCGAGCGCCGTCGGCATCAGCAGTGTCAACAGGATGAAGGCATCCACCCAGGAAGTCGGCTGCTTCATCAGGCGCAGCATGTCGTTTGAGGCCAGCAGCCGGGCGATCATATCGGCGCCGACGAGCGCGGCCACCGCATAATCCAGCCACAGGAACGAGGCCGATTGCTGGATGACGGGTGTCGCGATGAAGAAGGCGATAATGGCCAGATCGATGACGATTGCCGCAATTTGAAACCGGAAGGCGGCGGGCGTGCGCCCATGATAGAGCCTGCGCAGCGTGTCGCGCAGCCGCGCCATGGCGGAACGATCCTGTGATGCTTGCTTGTCCGCGGCCTTCATGCCGATCGCGATGACATGGGCGGCTTGTGCCGACGCCTGCCAAGGGCGGGGATCACACCAACTCCACTTCGACCACACCGGGCACGGCGCGCATTGCCGAGGCGATCTGCGGCGAAACGCGGTAGCCGCCCTGCAAGGCGATCTCGACCTCGCCCTGGGCCTCTTCCTTGATCACGATGATGCTCACCTGGCTTTCACCGCGCTGGGTGAGCTGGGATTGGATTATCGAGGCGGGTCCATCGTTCCTGACGAATATGCGCAGCGCCTTCTGGATGCGGCTTGCCTCCTCCTCCAGCGATTGCACGGAGTTGATGCGCAAATTGACGCCCTCGGGCCGGTCCTCGGCCGCGACGGTGATGACGACGGAGCGGCCGGCTTCGAGCAGGTCACGGTACTGCGCCAGCGCTTCGGAAAACAGCACGGCCTCGTACTGGCCGGAAGTATCGGAAAAGGCCACGACGCCCATCTTGTTGCCGGTGCGCGTCTTGCGCTCCTGTTTGCTGGTCACCGTGCCTGCCAGGCGGCCGGCGGAAGCGCCGCGTTTGACGGCGGCCGAGAACTCCGCCCAGTTCTGCACCCGCATCTTCTGCAAAGCCGCCTTGTATTCGTCGAGCGGATGGGCCGAGAGATAGAAGCCGACGACCTGGAATTCGCGGTGCAGCCTGTCGGCGGCCAGCCATGGGTCCGTCGCCGGCAGGTTCAGCGCCTGCGACTGTGCGCCCAGCGAGGCGCCGAAAATATCGGCCTGGCCGGAAACGGCGTTCTGCTGGGCAAGTGACGCCAATCCCATCATCCGTTCGACGCCAGCCATCATCTGGGCGCGGTCATGGCCGAAGCAGTCGAGCGCGCCGGCCATGATCAGGCTTTCGAAGACGCGCTTGCCGACGATCTTGGGATCGACCCGCTCGCAGAAATCGGCGAGATTCTTGAACGGCTTTTCGCCGCGCACGGCAACGATGTGCTCGACCGCCGCGTCGCCGACGCCCTTGAGCGCCGCCATCGAGTAATAGATGCGGTTCTCGCCGACCTCGAAAGCCCGGAAGCTTGTCATCACCGACGGCGCCAGAACCTCGATGCCGAGGCGCAGCGCGTCCTGGCGGAAGTCGGCAAGCTTGTCGGTATTGCCCATGTCGAGCGTCATCGATGCGGCCAGGAACTCAACCGGATAATGCGCCTTGAGATAGGCGGTCTGGTACGAGACCACGGCGTAGGCGGCGGCGTGCGACTTGTTGAAACCGTAGTCGGCGAACTTGGCCAGCAGGTCGAAAATAAAGTCGGCTTGCGGCTTGCTGACACCGCGCTCGACCGCACCCGAGACAAAGCGCTCGCGCTGCTTGTCCATCTCGGCGCGGATCTTCTTGCCCATGGCGCGGCGCAGAAGGTCGGCCTCGCCGAGCGAATAGCCGGACAGCTCCTGCGCGATCTGCATCACCTGTTCCTGGTAAACGATGACGCCCTGCGTCTCCTTCACCAGATGGTCGATCTTGGGATGGATCGAGGCCATCTCCTCCTCGCCATGCTTTCTGGCGTTGTAGGTCGGGATGTTCTCCATCGGGCCAGGCCGGTAGAGGGCGACGAGCGCGATGATGTCCTCGATGCAGTCGGGCCGCATGCCGATCAGCGCCTTGCGCATGCCGGCACTTTCCACCTGGAACACGCCGACCACCTCGCCGCGCGACAGCATGGCGTAGGTCTCGGGGTCGTCGAGCGGGATCGTCGCCAGATCGATGTCGATGCCGCGCCGGCGGATCAGCTTCACCGCCGTCTCCAGCACGGTCAGCGTCTTCAGGCCGAGGAAGTCGAACTTCACCAGCCCGGCCTGCTCGACATATTTCATGTTGAACTGGGTGACCGGCATGTCTGAGCGCGGATCGCGGTACATCGGCACCAGTTCCGACAAAGGCCGGTCGCCGATGACGATGCCGGCGGCGTGTGTCGAAGCGTGGCGGTAAAGGCCTTCCAGCTTCTGCGCCATGTCGAGCAGCGTCTGGACGATAGGCTCCTTCTCGGCCTCTTCGGCAAAGCGCGGCTCGTTGGCGATGGCGTCCGCGAGCTTGACCGGATTGGCCGGGTTCTGCGGCACCATCTTGGACAGCTTGTCGACCTGGCCATAAGGCATCTGCAGCACGCGGCCGACGTCGCGCAGCACGGCGCGCGCCTGCAGCGTACCGAAAGTGATGATCTGGCCGACCTGGTCGCGGCCGTATTTCTGCTGGACGTAGCGGATCACCTCTTCGCGGCGATCCTGGCAGAAGTCGATGTCGAAGTCGGGCATCGACACGCGGTCGGGATTGAGGAAGCGCTCGAACAGTAGGGAGAAGCGCAGCGGATCGATGTCAGTGATGGTCGTCGAATAGGCGACCAGCGATCCGGCGCCCGAACCACGGCCCGGTCCGACCGGAATGCCTTGCGCCTTGGCCCATTTGATGAAGTCGGCAACGATCAGGAAGTAGCCCGGAAATTTCATCTTCTCGATGATGCCGAGCTCGAACTCCAGCCGTTCGCGATATTGCTCGACCGTATAACCTGGCGTCGGTCCGTGCAGCGCAAGCCGCGCGTCGAGCCCCTCGCGCGCCTGGCGCGCCAGCTCCGCGGCTTCGGCCTTTTCGGCCGCGTCCTTGTCGGACGCATCGCCGCCGGTGAAGCGCGGCAGGATCGGACTGCGGGTTTTTGGATAGTACGAACAGCGCTGCGCGATCTCGACCGTGTTGTCGATCGCTTCCGGCAGGTCGGCGAACAATTGCGCCATTTCGGCCTGGCTGCGCAGGAAATTGTCCGGCGACAGCCGGCGGCGGGTGTCGACGGCGACGACGGAGCCTTCGGCAATGGCAATCAGCGCGTCATGCGCCTCATAATCGTCGCGCGACGAGAAGAACGCTTCGTTGGTGGCGACAAGCGGAAGTTCGTGCGCATAGGCGAGATCGATCATCTGATGTTCGATGACCCGGTCGTAGCCCGCGACCCGGTCCAATTCGACATAGAGCCGGTCGCCGAACATCGTCTTGAGCGTCAAAAGCCGCACCTCGGCCAGATCGCGGCGATCCTCCTTCAAGGCGTTGCCGATCGGGCCGCGCGGCCCACCGCTCAGGCAGATCAGCCCGTCGGCCTTTCCCTCCAGCATCTCGGTCGTCAGATGCACCGCCTCGCCGGGCGGTGTTTCCAGGTAGACGCGGCTGACCAGCCTGACCAGGTTGGAATAGCCGGCTTCGGTCGCGGCGAGCAGAACGACCGGCCGCATTTCCGGGCCTTGCCGCCGGCGGTCGCGCTGGCCGTCGCTGTTTTCGCCGGAAAAGGCGAGCGCGATCTGGCAGCCGATGATCGGCTGGATGCCGTCCTTCACCGCCTTCTGCGCGAATTCGAGCGCGCCGAACAGATTGTTGGTGTCTGTGACGGCGATCGCCGGCGCTTCGTCCTTCACGGCATGGCCGACGATCTTGCCGAGCTGGAGCGCGCCCTCGAGCAGCGAATAGGCCGAATGCACGCGCAGATGCACGAACGGCCGCGCCGGAACTTCCGGCCGCGCGGCCGCAATGGCGGCTTCGCGCTTCAAAGGATCGCGTGGAAGTCTGTCATCTGCCATGGTTTCTCGCGCACTCGAAGGCCTTGAGTCGATGGAGATGTATTGTCCGGGACCGGGCGATACCAGTCCAGCACAAACGACCGCCAATCACAGGCTTGCCGCCTGCAGGGCGCCTCACCTCAAAGATTGTTTCGAAATTCGCTCCGGCGAGTCATGTGGAGGTGGTTTCGAGAACTGGAGCGTGGCTTGCACCGGAAGCGCAGAAAACGCCTTCAGATGGCGCCGGAGTAGAATTTCCAAACAATCTCTAGGCGAATTCCATGATCACTGCGTCCACAGCGAGGCTGTCGCCGGGCTTGGCGTTGAGTTTCGACACGATGAGATCGCGCTCGGCGCGCAGGACGTTTTCCATCTTCATCGCCTCGACCACGGCCAAGGTCTCGCCGGCCTTGACCTCCTGGCCTTCGGTGACGGCGATCGACACGACGAGGCCGGGCATCGGGCAGAGCAGCAGTTTCGACGTGTCCGGCGCCACCTTCCCCGGCATCAGCCGTTCCAGCTCGGCGATGCGCGGCAGCATGGCGCGCGCGGTCACCGACATGCCTTTCCAGGCGATGCGAAGACCGTTGGCGACAGGCCGGATCTGGGCGACAACCGAGCGCTTGCCGACCGTGCCGCGCCAGATCAGGTCGCCCGGCCGCCAGTCGGACGAAACGGTCAGCGCCTTGCCGCCGTCGATCGACAGGTCGATCTCCATCGGAATGGAGATCATGCCTTCGAGGATGGACGCCTGGAGATAATCGCCGCCGAGCTTCACCACCCAATCGCGCTTGAGTACGCCCGAATGGGGCGCCAGCCGCCCACCCAGCCGGTCGAGCCGGTCGCGTCGCAGCAATTCCACCGCGGTCACGATCGAGGCGAGAACAGCCTTTTCTCCGCTGTTCGGCACGACGGGCGCAAAACCGTCGGGATATTCCTCTGCTATGAAGCCGGTCGATATCGCCCCTTCCCGCCAGCGCGGATGCTGCATCAGCGCCGCCAGGAACGGGATGTTGTGCTCGATGCCGTCGACCACAAAACTGTCGAGCGCTTCCGACATGGCGTCGATCGCTTCGATGCGCGTCGGCGCCCAGGTACACAATTTGGCGAGCATCGGGTCGTAGAACATCGAAATCTCGGAGCCTTCGGTGACGCCGGTATCGTTGCGGATGACGACGTCGCCGAATTGCCCCTCCTCCGGCGGCCGGTAGCGCGTCAGCCGGCCGATCGACGGCAGGAAATTGCGATAGGGATCCTCGGCATAGAGCCGGCTTTCCACCGCCCAGCCATTCAGCTTGATATCGCTTTGCTTCAAAGCGAGCTTCTCGCCGGCGGCGACGCGGATCATCTGCTCGACCAGATCGATGTCGGTGACGAGCTCCGTCACGGGGTGCTCGACCTGCAATCGTGTATTCATTTCAAGGAAATAGAAGTTCTTGTCCTTGTCGACGATGAACTCGACCGTGCCGGCGCTCTGGTAGTCGACGGCCCTGGCCAGCGCCACCGACTGCTCGCCCATGGCCTTGCGCGTCTTGGCGTCGAGGAATGGCGACGGCGCCTCTTCCGCGACCTTCTGGTTGCGGCGCTGGATCGAGCATTCGCGCTCGCCGAGATAGAGCGCATTGCCATGCGCGTCGGCCAGCACCTGGATCTCGATATGGCGCGGATCGACGACGAATTTTTCGATGAACACGCGGTCGTCGCCGAACGAGCTCCTGGCCTCCGAGCGCGCCCTGTCGAAGCCGTCGCGCACTTCCGACCGGTTCCAGGCAATGCGCATGCCCTTGCCGCCGCCGCCGGCCGAGGCCTTGATCATCACGGGATAACCGATCTCGCCGGCGATCTTCTCGGCATGGTCGGCGTTCTCGATGACGCCGAGCCAGCCCGGAACCGTCGAAACCTTGGCGGCGTTGGCGAATTTCTTCGATTCGATCTTGTCGCCCATCGCCTTGATCGCCTTGGGCTTCGGGCCGATGAAGACGATGCCTTCCTTCTCCAGCGCTTCGCAGAAAGTTGCCCGCTCGGACAGGAAGCCATAGCCGGGATGCACGGCCTGAGCCCCGGTTTCCTTGCAGGCGGCGATGATCTTTTCAGGGACAAGATAACTTTGCGCTGCGGGCGAAGGCCCGATATGCATCGCCTCGTCGGCCATCTCGACATGCACCGCGTCGCGATCGGCATCGGAATAGACCGCGACCGTGGCAATCCCCATCTTGCGCGCCGTCTTGATGACGCGACAGGCGATCTCGCCACGGTTGGCGATCAGGATTTTCGTGAACATGCTGAGGTCGTTCCCCTCCGGTCGGTCGTTCCTTTTATGACCTGTGCTTGTGGGGTCAAGCCGACCATGCAAATCACTGCCTTTCAATCGATTTGCGATTCCAATTCATCGCTGTGGCCCAGTCTCGGCGCCAGCTTCCTGTTGATCGTGTCGGAAAAACCTGAAACCTTGGAAAAAAATTCGCATTTGGAGGACGCCCTATGAAAACCCGCGCCGCTGTTGCCGTCGCCGCCGGAAAGCCGCTGGAGATCATGGAGGTCGACCTCGACGGCCCTCGCGAAGGCGAGGTGCTGGTCGAGATCAAGGCGACCGGCATATGCCACACCGACGAGTTCACTTTGTCGGGCGCCGATCCCGAAGGCCTGTTCCCAGCCATTCTCGGCCATGAGGGCGCTGGCGTCGTCGTCGATGTCGGCAAGGGTGTCACCTCGGTCAAGAAGGGCGACCATGTCATTCCGCTCTATACGCCGGAGTGCCGGCAGTGCCCGTCCTGCCTGTCGCGCAAGACCAACCTGTGCACCGCCATCCGTGCCACGCAGGGCCAGGGCTTGATGCCCGACGGTTCGTCGCGCTTCTCGATCGGCAAGGACAAGATCTTCCACTATATGGGCTGCTCGACCTTCTCGAACTTCACCGTGCTGCCCGAGATCGCGGTGGCCAAGGTCAGTCCGGACGCCCCCTTCGACAAGATCTGCTACATCGGCTGCGGTGTCACCACCGGCATCGGCGCCGTCATCAACACCGCCAAGGTCGAGCAAGGCGCGACCGCTGTGGTCTTCGGCCTCGGCGGTATCGGCCTCAACGTCATTCAAGGCCTGAAGCTTGCCGGCGCCGACATGATCATCGGCGTCGACCTCAACAACGACAAGGAGGAATGGGGCGAGCGGTTCGGCATGACGCATTTCGTCAATCCGAAGGAGATCGACGGCGACATCGTGCCTTACCTCGTCAACCTGACCAAGCGCGGCGCCGACCAGATCGGCGGCGCCGACTACACGTTCGACTGCACCGGCAACACCAAGGTGATGCGCCAGGCGCTGGAAGCCTCGCACCGCGGCTGGGGCAAGTCTGTCATCATCGGCGTCGCCGGCGCCGGCCAGGAAATCTCGACGCGGCCGTTCCAGCTGGTTACCGGCCGCACCTGGATGGGCACCGCCTTCGGCGGCGCGCGCGGCCGCACCGACGTGCCGAGGATCGTCGACTGGTACATGGACGGCAAGATCCAGATCGACCCGATGATCACCCATTTGCTGAAGCTGGAAGACATCAACAAGGGGTTCGACCTCATGCATGAGGGCAAGTCGATCCGCAGCGTCGTCGTTTACTGAAGCAAGCCACACGCCGCCGACCGACCGGCCTGCGACCTCTGTGGCGAAAACCTGGGAGGAGAAGAAATGGCGGAGAAACTGCATCCGAAAATCGACAATGGCCTGCCCAAGGAGAGCGCGAGCTTTGCCGGCGGCACGCTGGTCTGCGCTTGCACCAGCAAGCCGGTCAAGGTGAAGGTCAAGGGCCAGATCGCCCACAACCACGCCTGCGGCTGCACCAAATGCTGGAAGCCGGAAGGCGCCATATTCTCGGTGGTTGCCGTCGCCGGCACCGGCGACGTCACCGTCAGCGAGAACGGCGACAAGCTGAAAGTGGTCGACCCCGCCGCATTGATCCAGCGTCATGCCTGTACCGGCTGCGGCGTCCACATGCACGGGCCGGTCGAGCGCGATCATCCGTTCAAGGGCCTCACCTTCATCCACCCCGAGCGCTTCGAGGAGGATGGCTGGTCGCCGCCGGGCTTCACCGCCTTCGTCTCGTCGATCATCGAATCCGGTGTCGACCCGAGCCGCATGGACGGCATCCGCGGCCAGCTGAAATCGATCGGGCTCGAACCCTATGACTGCCTCAATCCTGGCCTGATGGACTATATCGCCACCTGGACGGCAAAGAAGTCCGGCGCCTTGCCGGCGTAAGTGATTTACGGAGCCGGGTGACCATTCGCCCGGCTCCATGCCCAGCAAGTATTGCGCTTCGGCTGCGTTAGCGTACTGTTGCGGTATGGAGCGGCTCAAGTCTTACCGACGAACAAATGCGGCCGTTTTGGCCGGATTCTTCATGGCGGTTACTGTTATCTTGGTAATCGCTCTGCCCGAAGGGAAACTAGGATCAGGAGTTGTGCTCGGCATCATAGTTGCCGCACCTCTCTTGCTCTATCTGATTGCGTCGGGAGATGTGGCAGAAGTCAGCGGTCCTGGCGGACTCGTTGCAAAATTTAAGGCCGATGCTAGAGCACCAGTTGACACGAGCGCCGAGATCGAAGCGTTAGAGCTTGTCGCGAAATTGGCCTTACCCGACCCCTTGCAACGATCGCGCCAGTTTCGGCCTGGGGCTCCAATAGCTCTTACACTGCGGCTTGGCGACCCAACTAGTTCCTATGACCGCGACGCTATTCAGATTTATATATCTGCTCTTATAAAGGTAGACCCTGAACTAACCGTCATCTTCATCACGGTTGATGGGGTATTCAAGGCATCGACAGATGGTCACTCGGTGATATCGATTGTAAATAACGACCACTATGGCGGCGAGCTTGAACAAGCGATCAAAGATGGAGACATCCCTAAGATCGAGACACTTCTCACGATCTCCAAGAAGACCGTGGAGAAGGCAGAATCCAACGCCACGGCTCTCAAAAAGATGATTGATGCCGGGGTTAAGTCACTGGTAGCAGTCGATCCAATCGGTCGCCCAGTCGGTGTCGTTCGACGAGACCGAATCGTGGCAAAGTTGGTGGCAAGTCTCGCTGCCTAAAACGTTCAGAGCATCGGTTTGCCCAACATTGTTCAGATCTACGTCGACGCCGATGCCTGCCCGGTCAAGGCCGAGGTCGAGAAAGTCGCCGAGCGCCTCGGCGTCGTCGTCACCTACGTCTCCAATGGCGGCTTGCGGCCCTCGCGCGATCCGATGATCCGCAATGTCGTTGTGTCCAAGGGCGCCGACGCCGCCGACGACTGGATCGTCGACAACGCGAAACCCAACGATATCGTGATCACCGCGGACATTCCGCTGGCCGCCCGCACGGTGGCGCTCGGCGCCCACGTGCTCGGGCCTACCGGGCGGCCGTTTACGCCCGAAACCATCGGCATGGCGGTGGCCATGCGCGATCTCAAGCAGCATCTGCGCGAGACCGGCGAGAGCAAGGGTTACAACGCCTCCTTCGCGCCGCAGGACCGCTCGCGGTTCCTCGGCGAACTCGACCGCATCTTGCGGCGCGCACTGAAATCCGCCACACCCGGGTAGAAACCGAGCGCGATCCAGGGTGGAGACGTCATGGCCACCGAAACCCCGATCCAGAAGCCCATGCAGCGCCATACGCTGTTCGCAATGTCGGCGTGCTTCGGCGCGCTCGCGCTCCTTGTGGCGTTGCTGCTGCACGCCCCGCTCGCCTACTCGATCGGCGCCAATGCCTTTTTCGCCGCCTACGTCATTCTTGTCGTCAGCCAGATGCCCAAATTCACCGGCAAATATCTGAGCAAGAATGCGCGCGCCACTGACCAGCCGGTGCTGGTCATCTTCGCCGTGACGCTCGTCGTCGTTGTCGTCGCCGTTGTCTCGTTGTTCCTGCTTATCAATCAGAAGAACAGAGGCAATTCCGTCGAACTCGGTTTCGCGCTGCTGTCGATCCCGCTTGGCTGGTTCACCATCCATGCCATGGCCGCACTTCATTATGCGCATGTCTACTGGATGGACGGCGATGCGGTGGACGCTGAAACCAATAGGAAAATCCCGGTCGGCGGATTGCTGTTCCCGGGCGACAAACGGCCGGAAGGCTGGGATTTCCTCTATTTCTCCGCAGTCATCGGCATGACCGCGCAAACCGCCGACACCAACATATCGACCACGCATATGCGCTGTGTCGTGCTTGTCCACTCGATCCTGTCGTTCTTCTTCAACACCGTCATCGTCGCCGCGGCCGTCAATCTCGCCGTCAGCCTGGGTGCTCCGTAATAAATCCGTGATCGGGTGAAACATCGGTTTGGATCGCGACGTATCAGGAGGACAATGAACGCGCAGGCCACGCCGCGAGGCCGGGAGAAGAGACAAGATGGAATCCGTTGCCAGAAGCCAATCCGCCACCGGACCGGACGCTCCCGTGTCGAGCGACAGCACGCTGATCTACCGGCAGTCGCGCTGGACGCGGCTGACGCACTGGATCTGGGCCGTTTCGCTGTTCTTCATGCTGCTTTCCGGGCTGCAGATCTTCAACGCCCGGCCGCAGCTCTATATCGGCAAGCAATCCGGCTTCGGCTACAACAACACCATCTTCGAAATCGGTGCCGAAAACACGAGCGCCGGGCCGCGCGGCTACACCGAACTCTTCGGGCACCGCTTCGACACGACGGGCGTGCTCGGCTGGTCGGGTCCGCCGGGCAACGAGACGGCGCGCGGCTTCCCGTCCTGGGCGACCATTCCGTCCTATTATGACCTCGGCACCGCCCGCGTCGTGCATTTCTTCTTCGCCTGGATCCTGACGACCACCTTGATCGTCTGGCTGGTCGCCAGCCTGGTCAACGGCCATATCAGGCGCGACCTCGCCCCGCGCCTCGACGACCTCAAGCGCCTGCCGCGGGACATAGTCGACCACGCCAAGCTGAAATTCCATCACACACGCGAATACAACACGCTGCAGAAGATGGCTTATGGCGGCGTGCTGTTCGT
The DNA here is from genome assembly GCF_006441315.1 of Mesorhizobium sp. B2-4-19. NCBI lineage: Bacteria > Pseudomonadati > Pseudomonadota > Alphaproteobacteria > Hyphomicrobiales > Phyllobacteriaceae > Mesorhizobium > Mesorhizobium sp. B2-4-19. The sequence continues at coordinate 29,132 of NZ_VFUV01000009.1, forward strand.
GCTGTTGCCGCTGATGATCATCACCGGCCTTGCCATGTCGCCCAGCATGAATTCGGTGCTGCCCTTCCTCAACGAGGTGCTCGGCGGCCGGCAAACGGCGCGCACCATCCATTTCACCATCATGCTGCTGCTGGTCGGTTTCTTCATCATCCACATTCTGATGATCCTGGCCGCTGGCCCGATCAACGAACTGCGCTCGATCATCACCGGCTGGTACCGCACCGACCCTCCCGCGCATGACGACGAGACGACCGAGAGGAGTGCCTGACATGGCGAAGTTTGAGATCAGCCGCCGGAAATTCCTGACCGCCGCCAGCCTTGGCGCCTCCGGCATCATGCTGTCAGGCTGCGACGCCTTCGACAGCCAGTTGAGCATTGGCAGCGGCCTGCGCAGTTTCCTCGAAGACGCCAATGGCCTGACGTACCGCGCGCAACGCCTGCTTGCCGGCCGTGAAGCGCTGGCACCGGAGTTCAGCGAGGCCGATATCCGCCAGCCGCAGCGGCCGAACGGCGTTACCGCCCCCGACGATGACACCTACAAGCGTCTGCTCGCCAGCAATTTCGCCGACTGGCGATTGGAGGTGTCGGGTCTAGTCGAAAAGCCGCTGTCGCTCAGCCGCGAGCAACTCCAGAACATGCCAAGCCGCACCCAGATAACCCGCCACGATTGCGTCGAGGGCTGGAGTTGCATCGCCAAGTGGACCGGCACGCCGCTGTCGCTGGTGCTCGACCAGGCGGTGGTCAAGCCGCAGGCGCGCTACGTCATGTTCCATTGCCTCGACACGATCGACCGCAGCCTGTCCGGCGACATCAAATATTACGGCACGATCGACCTGATCGACGCCCGCCACCCGCAGACGATCCTCGCCTATGGCCTGAATGGCAAGCCTTTACCCGTCGAGAACGGCGCGCCGCTGCGCGTCCGTGTCGAACGCCAGCTCGGCTACAAGATGCCGAAATACCTCTACAAGATCGAACTGGTCGACGGCTTCGCCAATGTCGGCGGCGGCCGCGGCGGCTATTGGGAAGACAATGGCTACGACTGGTACGGCGGGATTTGATGACCACCCGCATACGGGCCGAGCACGATCTGTCGCCGATCGAGTTGAGCTTGCTTGAGGAACGCCTCCACAAGGACAACCGCCGCGCGACAGGCTGCGCCGATGACCGGACACTGGCTTTCGTTATTCGTGACGGTGCAGGACATGCGATCGGCGTGGCGGCCGGCTACTCTTGGGCGAGCACGTCCGAGCTGACATTGATGTGGATTGACGAGGCCTATCGCGGTCGCGGCTATGCAAGGCAGTTGCTCAGCGCTTTTGTGGCTGAGGCAACCGTTCGAGGCGTCAGGAGAATTTGGGTCTCCAGCCACGACTTCCAGGCGCCGGGCCTCTACGAGAAGGCTGGCTTCCGGCGCATCGCCGAACTCGCGGAATGGCCCGAAGGCCACTCCAACATCATCCTTTGTAAAACGACAGCAGCGGACGGTGCACTTAGGCAACCTTCTCAAGCAGCGGCCTCAGCGCCGGATGTATCTCCGGCGAGGCATGCTTGATCAGGGTCAGCAGCGCGCGCTCGTTTTCGTATAGGGGCCTGTCCACGCCGATGTGCTCGATCAGCCATTTGGCTTCGCCGGCATCGATCGTCTCGGCGCGGCGGGCCAGGGCCTCGGCCGCCCTGTTCTTGGCCTCCCACTCGGCCTCGATGTCATCGGGGGACCGATAGGCCTCGATGATGCAGGCAAGGCCGCCGGAGACCATGCGGCTGAAGAAGCCGCCGATTTCCGGATCGGCGCGTTCGAGGAAGCTTTCCTGCCGCAGCGCCACATCGCGGGTCGGCGCCTCATAGCCGGCCGAACACATGACGAAATTGGCGATCGCCTTGACGAAAAGGTCGTTCCAGGAAGGATCGTTCTTGGCCTGGGCGGTCTGCTCGTTGATCCTGAACAGCAGCTCGGCCTCGCCGCGGGTGATGGCGATGTTGCCGTCGCCGCCATGGGCATGCAGGATGCGGCGCAGCAGCTCGACTTCCGCCTTGGCGATCAGTCCGGGCACCAGCGCGCCGCCCAGCATCAGTGGCCCCTTGCCATCGATGACGGCATGGGCGACCTGCTCCAGCGCATAGACGCAAAGCGTGCTCGGCGTGGATCTCGCCTTTTCCAGCACATGGACCAGCAATTCGAGTTCGGTGCGGCTGTCGACCATGCCGTCGCGCGAGATGGTGCGGACCAACCAGTCGGCATTGTCCTGCGAGATATAGCCGGACGGCTTTTCCTGATGGACGATGTAGTCGGTCACCGCCTCGACGAAGAACGGTGCCCATTGCGCGCATTTGTCCTGGGCCGTCTGGTCGAGAGCGAACAGCGCCTCGGCCTCGCCTCGGGTCACCACGCCATCGGCGAACACGTCGCGGCGCAGCATCACCACATCCTCCGGGGCAATGCGATTCTTCGAGGTCAGCCCCGCCACCGGCGCGCTCATGATCAATTCGCCCATTGTCGTCCCCGTCCGCCCCAAAGCATTACATCGGCCTGCTGTATCAGGAGTGTCTTGAAAAACCGGCAAACGGCGTGGTTAGCGAAGACTTGCCGGCCAAAGCATGTCACCCGAAAGTGCGCCGCTAAAGCGCATCGGCTTGATCCGTTCCAGCACGACGCACCTTTGATGTCGCTGGGAGGTGACAAGGTGTCGCCGACGGGCTATGGATGACGCGTCGAGGGCTCGGGATTCTGAGTCCTACCTGTTTGCGGGAGAGAGCAGCGAGAGCTGCCGCCGAAGGGGAAATCGCCCGAAATCTCTCAGGCAAAAGAACCGTAGACGGGAAAGACACTCTGGAAAGTCGGGGCTTGCCCCCGCGCCGAAGGTGTAAGCGCCGCTGACAGAGTTCCGGCTGCGCAAGTCTCTCAGGCTTCAGACAGAGGGGCACGGACTGGTCGCCATTCGCGGCCGATTGCGTGCGACTCTGGAGACGACATGACGGGCGACGACTCAAAACACCTTCCCCTGGAAGATATCCACACAGCCGCCGGTGCGCGCTTCGGCGCCTTTGCCGGCTGGTCGATGCCGCTGACCTATCCGGCCGGCGTCATGAAGGAGCATCTGCACACCCGCGAGCATGCCGGTCTCTTCGATATCTCGCACATGAAACTGTTCGAGGTCAGCGGGCCACAGGCGGTTGCGCTGCTCGACCGCGCTTGCCCCTTGGATGCCGGCGCGCTCGAAATCTCGCAGTCGAAACTGTCCTTCTTCCTCAATGAGGCCGGCGGCATCCTTGACGACCTGATCGTCACCCGACTCGGCGATACCAGATTCATGGTGGTCGCCAATGCCGGCAACGCCGTCGCCGACGAAAAGCATCTGCGTGAGCTCGCCACGAATTTTGATGTGGAGGTCGAGCCGCTCGACCGCGTCTTCCTGGCCATCCAGGGACCCGAGGCCTGGGCCGTGCTGTCGCGCGCCGGCATCGAGACCGGCTCGCTGCTGTTCATGCACGGGGTCGAGCCGCGGAAAGACTGGTTCATGAGCCGGTCGGGTTATACTGGCGAGGACGGTTTCGAGATCGGCCTGCCGGAGGCCGCCGCTCGGGATTTGGTCGCGACGCTGATCGAGGATGAACGCGTGCTTTGGATCGGCCTTGCCGCGCGCGACAGCCTGCGGCTCGAGGCTGGGCTTTGCCTGCATGGCCAGGACATCACGCCCGAGACCGACCCGGCCGCGGCGGCGCTGATGTGGGCGATCCCCAAGGACATCCGCGCTTCCGGCGCCTTTATCGGCGCCGACGCCTTGCGCGCCGCCGTCGAACGCGGCCCGGCACAAAAGCGCGTCGGGCTGAAGCCGGAAGGCCGCCAGCCGGTGCGCGCCGGTGCCGCTCTGTTCGACGCCGACGGCAATCCCGCCGGCCATGTCACATCGGGCGGCTTCGGCCCCTCGGCCGGCCATCCGGTCGCCATGGGCTATGTCGCCGCGGCGCTGGCAAAGCCCGGCACGCGCGTGTTCGCCGAGGTACGCGGCACGAAGATCCCCGTCGATATCAGTTCCCTGCCCTTCACCCCTCATCGCTACCGCAAAGGATGAACTCCATGGCAAAGACCTATTTCACATCAGATCACGAATGGCTCCGCGTCGACGGCGGTATCGCCACCGTCGGCATCACCGACTACGCGCAGGAGCAGCTCGGCGACCTCGTCTTCGTCGAACTGCCGGAAACGGGCAAGAAGCTGACCAAGGGCGACACCGCCGTCGTGGTCGAATCCGTCAAGGCCGCCTCCGACGTTTACGCGCCGGTCGACGGCGAGATCACCGAGGCCAACGGCACGCTGTCTTCCGACCCGTCGCTGGTCAACTCGGCGGCAACCGGCGCCGGCTGGCTGTGGAAGATGAAGCTTGCCGACGAAAGCCAGCTCGCCGGCCTCATGGATGAGGCCGCCTACAAAGCCCATATTGCCTGAAATCAGGACACAGAGATGATGACCGCAGCACTTACCCCCTTCTCGGCCCGCCATATTGGTCCTGGCGTCAACGATGTCAGGGCCATGCTTGCCGTTATCGGCGTCCCCTCCGTCGAGACGCTGATCAGCCAGGCCGTACCGCAGTCGATTCGCCTCGACCTGCCGCTGGCCTTGCCAGCGCCGGCCAGCGAGGCCGAAGCGCTGGCCGAATTGTCGGCCATCATGGCGAAGAACACGGTGCTGAAGAGCTTCATCGGCGCCGGCTATCACGGCGTCCACGTGCCGCCGGTCATCCAGCGCAATCTGTTCGAGAATCCGGCCTGGTACACGGCCTACACGCCCTATCAGGCCGAGATCAGCCAGGGCCGGCTCGAAATGCTGTTCAATTTCCAGACGCTGGTCACCGAATTGACCGGACTGCCGGTGGCATCCGCCTCGCTGCTCGATGAAGCAACCGCTGTCGCGGAAGCGGTCGGCATTGCGCTGCGCCACCATCGCGACAAGCGCACCAAGGTGGCGTTCGCCGGCACGCCGCATCCGCAGACGCTGGACGTGGTGCGCACCCGCGCCGAACCGCTCGGCATCGAGATCGACGGCGAGACGATCGACGACAACACCGCTGCCTTGCTCGTCTCCTGGCCCGACACCTTTGGCGTCTATCGCGACCATAAGGCGGCGATCGACAAGGCCCGCGCCGCTGGCGCGCTGGTCGTCTTCATCGCCGATCCGCTTGGCCTGACGCTCACCGAAGCGCCGGCGAAGCTCGGTGCCGACATTGCCGTCGGCCCGATGCAGCGCTTTGGCGTGCCCATGGGCTTTGGCGGGCCGCACGCGGCTTACTGCGCCGTCTCCGATAAACTGACGCGCCTGATGCCCGGCCGCCTCGTCGGCCAGTCGACCGACAGCAAGGGTCGGCCCGGATACCGCCTGGCCTTGCAGACGCGCGAACAGCATATCCGCCGCGACAAGGCGACCTCCAACATCTGCACCGCGCAGGCGCTGCTCGCGAACATGGCGACGGCCTATGCCATCTGGCACGGCCCCGCCGGGCTGCAGGCGATCGCCGGACGCATCCATGCTCTGGCCAACCGACTGGCGAGCGGCCTCAAGGCGGCGGGCGTTTCGGTGCTCGGCGCCAGCCGCTTCGACACGGTGACGGTTGAGGCGAAAGGCAAGGCCGCGCAAATCGCCGAAGCCGCCGAGAAGACCGGCCGGCTGCTGCGCGTCCTCGACGCCGACCATATCGGCATCGCCTTCGACGAGACTTCTACCGATGCCGATCTCGACGCGATCGCTTCCCTGTTCGGCGCCAAGGCTACCTCTTCAGCCGACAGCACCGTTCCCGGCAAGCCGCGTGGAAAGGAGTTTCTGACCCAGCCGGTCTTCAACGAGAACAAGTCGGAGACCGACATGATGCGCCTGCTGCGCCGGTTGGCCGACAAGGATCTGGCGCTCGACCGCTCCATGATCCCGCTCGGATCTTGCACCATGAAGCTCAACGCGGCGGCCGAAATGATGCCGGTGAGCTGGCCAAGCATCGCCAATCTGCATCCCTTCGCACCGGCCAGCCATTCGGCCGGCTATCGCGCCATGATCGGCGAGCTGGAAGGCTGGCTATCCGAAATCACCGGCTTCGACGCGGTCAGCCTGCAGCCCAATGCCGGCAGCCAGGGCGAATATGCCGGCCTGCTCGCCATCCGCGCCTATCACCGCTCGCGCGGCGAAGGCCATCGCACGGTCTGCCTGATCCCCTCCTCCGCGCATGGCACCAATCCGGCGAGCGCGGCGATGGCCGGCATGAGCGTCGTCGTCGTGCGCTGCCTGGAAGACGGCAATATCGACATGGACGATATGCGGGCCAAGGCCAACGAACATTCCAAGAATCTCGCCGCGCTGATGTTCACCTATCCCTCGACGCATGGCGTCTACGAAGAAGGCGCCCGCCACCTCTGCGCCCTCATCCACGAGCATGGCGGCCAGGTCTATTTCGACGGCGCCAACCTCAACGCGCTGGTCGCGCTCGCCCGGCCCGCCGATATCGGCGCCGATGTCTGCCATATGAACCTGCACAAGACCTTCTGCATCCCGCATGGCGGCGGCGGCCCCGGCGTCGGCCCGATCGGCGTCAAGGCGCATCTGAAGCCTTATCTGCCGGGCCATGTCACCGAAGGCTCGGCGCATGCCGTGTCGGCGGCACCCTTCGGCAGCGCTTCCATCCTGCCGATCACCTGGATGTATATCCGCATGATGGGCGCCGCCGGACTGAAGCAGGCGACGGAGACCGCCATCATCTCGGCCAACTATGTGGCGACACGGCTCGCGCCGCACTTCCCGCTGCTCTACAAGGGCCGGCACGATCGCATCGCGCATGAATGCATCCTCGACACCCGCGTGCTCAAGGAGAGCGCAGGCATCAGCGTCGACGACATCGCCAAACGCCTGATCGACTACGGCTTTCACGCGCCGACCATGTCGTTTCCGGTCGCCGGCACGCTGATGGTCGAGCCGACGGAATCAGAGCCGAAGCGCGAACTCGACCGCTTCTGCGAGGCGATGATCGCCATTGCCGGCGAAGCCGCGAAAGTCGCCAGGGGCGACTGGCCGTTGGCCGACAACCCGCTGGTCAACGCGCCGCACACCGCCGCCGACACGCTGTCCGGCCAGTGGACCCACCCCTACTCGCGCCTGGAGGCAGCCTTTCCCGCCGGCGACGCCGACACGGCGGCCAAGTACTGGCCGCCGGTGTCGCGCATCGACAATGTCGCCGGCGACCGCAATCTGGTCTGCTCCTGCCCGCCACTGTCGGATTATCTGGGAGCGGCTGAGTAGCAGTCTTTCGGCCTACGCGGAGCGCAAGGCCGGCTTGACCGGTTCGGCCTTGCCCATTCTTTTGCGGCTGATGACGCGGTTTCGGCCGGCGCGCTTGGCCGCGTAGAGCGCGGCGTCCGCCTCGGCCAGCACCTCGTCGAGGCTGCTGCCGTCGGCGCCGCCAAAGCCGATGCCGCCGCTGACCGTGCTGCGCAACGGACCGAGCGCGGTAGGAACGATTTCGGTGCCGAAGGCCACGCCGATCTTGCTGGCGAGATCATGGGCTCGCTCTTCCGTCATCCGCGACATGACGATGGCGAACTCCTCGCCGCCCAGGCGAAAGGCGTCGACGCCGGTCCTGGCATATTTCCGGATGACGGCGGCGAAGCGGCACAGCACCTTGTCCCCGACCGGGTGACCGTAGATGTCGTTCGTCCTCTTGAAATGATCGAGGTCGAACATAACGACCGCCATGAACGGACCGAAGGGCCGCTCGCCGTGGAGCGACATCAGCCCGCGGCGGTTCATCAGCCCGGTCAATGGATCGGTCATCGTCTCGGCCTTGAGCTCGATCTGCGCCTGCAGATGATGCAGCGAGAGCGTCAAGGCGCCCAGACCCGTCATGCAGGCCACCGCCACGACGGAATTCAGACGTTCGGCCCAGTTGTCGGGCGCCGCCCCGAGCGCCCATTGCCCCTTGGCCATCAGAACCACGCCGCAAAGGGCAAACGACACCGCGCAGGTGCCGCTCAGGAAGGAAACCACCAGCAGGATCCGGCGATCGTGGCTGCCATTGACCCAGAACATGGCTCCGATCGTCGCCAGCAGCACGGTCACCGTCGTGTAGGTGACAATGAAGCCGACACCGTCAAAACCGAGAAAGGTGAAGGCCGCGCAGACCGCCATGGCGGCAAGTGTCGGCACGATCGCACGCCTGTAGTCCGGCACGCCGAGATACTGCATGGCCGAAAGGCAGATGATCAGGAAGCCCAGGCTGAGCAGCGCCAGCGCGATCTGGCAAAGCAGAGGATCAGGCTCCTTTGTGTAGCGCCAGAACAGGATCACATGCGCGACAAGCACGATAATGCCGCACGCCACCGTCAGCACGAAGCGCGCCCGCGGCGCGGTGAGCCAGATGGCAAACATGGTGACGGCCAGGCATGTGCCCGACAGCGCGGCCGCGAGCAGGAGCGAACTGAAATCCAGCATATCGGGCGGGGGCCTCTCCAGCGTCGGCGGTTACGCCGCATTCTAGGTCAGCGGCAGCCCTCGAACATGGTTTTCAGCCGGTCTTTCGATCCAAGCTGCGGTTAGGGTTTACAAAGCGTCGACAGTGCCTGGCCAGAAATCGGACCCTTGGCCGGCACGAGGATCGAACGCGCATCAGCCCTTGTTCAGCAAGGCGAGATTGGCGTTGACGACCGTCGGGTCGGCCATGCCGGCCTTCGCCTCGAGCAGCAGCGCCCTGGCCTTCTTCTTGTTGCCGCGCAGCAGTTGCGAATAGCCCATATTGTTGACGATCCGCGGTTTGCGGCCTGCGACCTTCAGGAGTTGGCCATAGGCACGGTCGGCGAAGTCGAAGCGGCCGAGTTCGTCATAGGAGGCGGCCAGCCCCATCCAGGCCTCCGCATTGTCGGCCTTCAGCTCGACGGCCTTGCGGAAATGCTGTTCGGCCAGACCATAATTGGCGTCGCGAAACTGCGCCTTGCCCTGCGCCAGGTCGGATGTATCGACATCCTTCGCCGCCGGCTGGATCGCGGTCGTCTTGGTCGTGTCGACGTTGTTGTTCGTCGTGCACCCGGTGATAACAAGGACGGCCGCCATCGTGGCCACCGCCGCAAATTGTGTCTGACGCATGCCTGCCCCGTCGCCCGATTTGCCGGGTCGTTCTTCAGGTAAAGACATTAGGGTAAAGCGATTAAGCTTCGGTGCCGAAATGCAGCTAAGATTTGGTTTCCGCAATACCAACCATTAACCACTGGACCCCAACGCCTCAGGCGGACGCAGGAGGCGATCTCACGGCGGATCGATGGCCTTGAGCGCCGCCGGAACCGGATAGCGGCTGCCGTTATAGCGCAGCCGGTGGGTCCGGCTCACCGACTTGCCGGGGTGAGACTGGCACTCGCCATCCTTGTCGGGCAACGGCTCGTCGGTATTCTGCCGCTCGACCGCGATGATGTCATGATAGCCGCGATGGATCGTCGGGCTCATCGCCAGGCTGACCTGGCTGGAATGAAAGGACCCCGCGCAACTGGCGTCGCCTTCGCCGCCATAGCCGGCCACGGCAAGCCCGTCGAGCACCGCGCGTAGCGCGTTGCCGGCGATGGCGTAGAGCCGCAGGTCGGTTTCGTTGAAGGGATTGGGCTGTGAATGATTGGCCATGTCGATGCGCAGGCCGAAGGCGGTGACACCGGGCGCCAGCCCATAGCGGGCGGTATCGAATTCGATGCCCCGGATGGCGACGGCATCGTCGTTCATCAGCCTGGGCTGGAGCAGTCGCTGGCGTACCTGCCGGGTCTTCCTGTCGACGACCAGAAGCTCGATGTCGCCAACATGCTGACCGTCGACGGATTGGGCGCTGTCGATCAGCGGCACCGCTACCAGCAGAAGATCGTCATGGGCGGGCCAGATCTTGCAGACCAGGCCCGCAATACCGTCCTGAAGAACCGCGAGCGGGATGCTGGTATGCGGTTCGAGCGTGAACGAGCGGCCGTCGGCGCTCTTTTGAACCTTGGGAAAAGCCTGCCGCAACAGCGCGGCGGCATCGCCGCAATCGTCGGCGGCGGCCAGGGCGGGCCACAGGTTGGCCACGACAAGAGCGGCGGCACATAACAGTATTCGCATGGGATCCTCATGTTGAAGGGCCGAGTTCGGGCTGTCGGCCCAGCTTGGCATTATGCCGCACAAGCCGCCATGTGCAGGCCGGCCAATGAACATCGATGTCGCCTAGTGGCTGCCTGTCATCTTGACGATGATCGGGATGATGGCGATCATCAGCACCACGGGCAGGATGCACACCGTCACCGGTATCGACATCTTGGCCGGCAAGGCATGTGCCTTTTCCTCGGCCAGCGACATGCGCTTGTGGCGCATTTCGTCGGAGAAGACGCGCAGCGCGCCTGACAGGCTGGTGCCGAGTTCCTTCGACTGCTGCAGCAGCGTGGCGAAGGAGCGAACCTCGTCAAGGCTGAGGCGGTCGGCGAGCGCCTTCAGCGCATCGTCGAGGCTGCGCCCCGCCCGCAGTTCCAGCGACACAAGCTGCAAATTCTGGCTGAGCGCTGGATAGGTCTTGGCGAGTTCCTTCGAGACGCGCTCGATACCGGCTTCCATGCTCATGCCGGCATCCGAACAGACGATCATCAGATCCATGAAGTCGGGAAAGCCGTTGCGGTACTCGCGCATCTTCTCCCGCACCCGCTGGGTCAGGACTAGGCCGGGCAGGAAATAGCCTGCCACGCCCGACAGGATGACGAACGCCCAGCGGCTGGTCGTCGTCGCCTCGGCGCTGGCCAGCCACTGGTTGAGGACAAAGGCGCCGATCGCGCCGCCGACCAGCGCCGAGAAGCGGATGATGAAGAACGTTCCGACGGCGCGCGGCTCCATATAGCCGGCCTGGATCAGCTTCATGCGCAACCGGGCGACATTTTCCGGATCGCTCTTGGCGTAGAATTCCTGCGCCCGTTTCACCGCCTTTTCGCGCACGACATTGGCGTTTTTCTTCTGCAGCGGCTCGGGCTTCGCGGCCACGGCGCCACGGTCGACCTTGAGCCGGCGCTTCACGTCGTTGCGGTCGCCCTTCGCCGCCACCATCGGCCAGGCGACGGCGACGCTGCCCAAGGCCAGAAGCAGGATCGCCACCGGCATCAGGGAGGTCGGTGCGAGCGAGGCGAGGAATTCGATGAAGCCCTGCATGTCAGAACCTGAAATTCGACATCTTGAACATCATCAGATTGCCCAGCATCAGCCAGGTCACCGATCCGCCGATCAGGTACCAGGTTTTCGGCTCGTCCCAGACATCACGGTAGAAGCCCGGCATCAGCGCCATGATCGCGGCAAACAGCAGCGCCGGTATCGCCGTCAGGATGTAGGCCGACATGCGGCCTTCGGTCGAGATGGCGCGCACCTTTCGGCGAAGCTTGCCGCGCTCGCGGATCGTCAGCGCCAGGCCGTCAAGAATTTCGCGCAGATTACCGCCCGAACTGGACTGTATGGAGACGGCGGTGATGAACAGCGGCAGATCCTCATGGCCGACCCTGTCGAACAGCGAATTCAACGCAGAGACCAGGTCGGAACCATAGGTCACCTCATCGGCGATGACGCCGAACTCGGTGCCGATCGGATCGGGCATTTCGCGCGACACCATGGCGATGGCCACCGGCACGGGGTGACCGGCCTTGAGGCCGCGCGTGATCAGCTCCAATGCCTCGGGCAGTTGCACGCCGAAGCGCTTGAGCCGGCGCTTGCGCTTGGAGCGCATCACCATCACCGGCACCAGCGGCATCAGCACGACGAACAGGAGAAGCCCCATCAGCAGCGGAAAGCCATGCCAGATGGCGAACAGGGCCACGGCCGTTGCCACGCCCGAGGTGATCATCAGGAATTTCGACAGCGGCATGATCATGCCCGACTGTGTGCGCAGCGCGCGGAACCGGTCCGGCGAGAACAGCGAGGTCCCGGCGTCGAGGCCGCGCTCCTTGCGCAGCTGGATCAGCACCTGCTCCTGGCTGATCTTGCTTTCCTGCAGCTTCATGCGCCGGTTGATGGCGGTGCGTTTGTCGCTGCGTCCGGCATAGAGGAGATAGCAGGTCTCGGCGATCATGATGCCGGTAAGTGCAGCCCCGGCATAGACGACATAGATTGCGCTCAGCCCGTCGAACACCTGGCTACTCCTGCGGCCGGCCGGGTTCGAAGTACCGTCCGGGAAACTCGATGCCCATGGCGCGCAGATCCTCCAGGAAGCGCGGCCGGATGCCGGTCGCCTCGAAATAGCCGAGGATGCCGCCATCGGCATCCATGCCGGTGCGCACGAAGCGGAAGATCTCCTGCATCTGGATGACGTCGCCTTCCATGCCGGTCACTTCGGCCACGCTCGTCACCTTGCGCTTGCCGTCGGAAAGCCGGGTCAGCTGCACGATGATGTCGATGGCGCTGGCGATCTGGCTGCGGATCGACTGCACCGTCATCGGCATGCCGGTCATGCCCAGCATCTGCTCAAGGCGCGAAATGGCATCGCGCGGCGTGTTGGCGTGGATGGTCGCCATCGACCCTTCATGGCCGGTGTTCATCGCCTGCAACATGTCGAAGGCCTCCTCGCCACGGCACTCGCCGAGGATGACGCGGTCGGGGCGCATGCGCAGCGCGTTCTTGACGAGATCGCGCTGCTTGAGTTCGCCATGGCCCTCGATGTTGGCGGGGCGCGTCTCCATGCGCGCGACATGCGGCTGCTGGAGCTGAAGTTCGGCCGCATCCTCGATGGTGATCAACCGCTCGTCCTCGGGAATGAAGGCCGACAGCGCGTTGAGCATCGTCGTCTTGCCGGTACCGGTGCCGCCCGAAATGATCGTCGTCTTGCGGGCGTGGACGGCCGCCGCCAGCACTTCGGCCATGTTCTGGGTGATGGCGCCGAATTCGACGAGCTTGTGCAGGCCAAGCTTGTTCTTGGAGAATTTGCGGATCGACACCAGCGGACCGTCGACGCCAACCGGGCGGATGGCCGCGTTGAAGCGCGAGCCGTCCAGCATGCGGGCATCGACCATCGGCTGCGATTCGTCGACGCGGCGGCCAACTGCGGCGACGATTTTGTTAATAATTCTAAGCAGATGCGCCTCATCCTTGAACGGGATATGGACCTGCTGCAGCTTGCCCTTCTTTTCGATGAAGCAGTTCTGGTGGCCGTTGATCAGGATGTCGTTGATGTCGGGATCCTTGAGCAAGGGCTCGAGCGGACCAAGGCCGACCATCTCGTCGACGATATCGTCGACCAGCGCTTGGAGTTCGGCGGTGTTGATCGCCATCCGCTCCTGGCGGGTTTTTTCCGAAACGAAATCATGAACCTGGCGGCGCATCTCCTCCTTGGGCAAACGCTCCAGCGCCACCAGGTTGATTTCCTCGAGCAGCATGCGGTGAATGCGCACGCGCGCATCGAGCACCTTGTTGGCGTTCTTTGCCGGCGCGACATCAGGCTTTGCCGGCAAAGCCTTCCGGTTGGTCGGGATGACGACCGCATGATGCGCGACCGGCGTCGACTCCGCCGGGCGCTGCGGACGCGCATCGCGGTTCTGCAGGGTGGAAAAACGGCTAGTCATCCGGCCGTCCTCTTCAAGAAGCCCCTGCCGAGACCGAACAGCGACTTCGATTTGGCTCCGGTCGCGACCGCCTCCTCCGGCAGGATGATCTTCTTCAGATCGTTGACGACATTGGCATTGGGATCGATCTCGTGCAGAGGCACGCCGCGGTCGACCGCCTCGCGCACCAGCCGGTAGTTGTTGGCGATGCCGCCGACGAAATGCTCGCCAAGGATCTCCTGGACGTCCGCCTGCTTGATGCCGTTGTCGAACATCTTCTGCTCGAAACGGTTGACGATGACATTCGGCTTCACTTCCTTGCCGGCGGTCTCATAGACCGCCTGGATCAGCCTTTGCGTGTGGCGCAGGCACGGCACCGTCATTTCGGCGACGATATAGAGCTTGTTGGATCCCAGCAGCACGGTCTCCGTCCAGGGAAACCAGGTGCGCGGCATGTCGATGACGACATTGTCGAAATAGGCCGAGACGAGGTCCAGCATGCGCACCACGACATCGGTCTTGAACGAGCGCATATCCGCCGGATGCGTCGGTGCCGCCAAAACGCAAAGCCCGCTGGCATGCTTGGACAGCATCACGTCGAGCAATTGCCGGTCGAGGCGTTCGGGCTGGTTTTCGATCTCGGTGATGTCGAAGCGCGGCTCGAGGTCGAGATATTCGGCACAGGCGCCCTGCTGGAAATTGAGGTCGACCACGCATGTCGAGGCGCCGCGCGTCACCGAGTGATGCAGCTGGAACGCAGTCTGCAGCGCCAGCGTCGTGGTGCCGACGCCGCCGGCGGCCGGCATGAACGTGTAGATCTGCGACTCGGTGTTTTCCTCACGCCCCGGCCCTTGCAGGGCCCGCACCACCGAGCGCACCAGATCGGCCGTGGTGATCGGCTTGACCAGGAAGTCCGCGACCTTGAGCTGCACCAGGATGCGCACGGCGGCGGCGTTGAACTCCTGGGTGACCACGACCACGGGCGCCTTGCCCTCCAGCCGGCGCATGACGCGCTGCAGCGACTCGACCTCCTCCAGTCTCGCCGCGTCCATGTCGACGATGATGGCGCCGAAGTCCGCTTCCTGGATCTCGCCGCGCAGTTCGGTGACGTTCTTTTCCACCGTCGAGAGCTGGATGATCTCGGAGGCGGCGAATGCGGTCCGCGTGTCCTGCACGAAGGTCCTGTCGGTGGATACGAGCAGGATCTTCTTGGTCTTGATGCCGTTTGCCATTTTTGTCAGCCTGTGAGCGCGATCGCCCTTTGGGGTCAGTTGCCCGTGGTCTTCTGCGATGCCTTCGTAGCGACGGCCTGATCCGGTGTGACCGGCACGGCATCGCCACGCTTGGCAGGCACGAGAAGCCTTGTGTTCTGGACGCCGTACTTCCAGGGATCGACCATCTGCATGACGGTGTTGGCGGCCTGGGCGTCGCCGGAGCCCGGCGTCACCCCTTCGGTGCGTATGTAATCGTCGCTGGTGCAGCCGCCGGCCAAACCGGCAAGAAGCAAGGCGACACTCGATCTCAGGACCAGACGCATGGTTTCAGTCCTTCGGCAGGTCGAGGAAGTGCCCGACCGTGGTGGCGGGAGCGGTCCGTGCGGCGCTGCCATCGGCCAGCGCCAGCGCGCGGCCGGTGTCCGACGCCTTCACCTCCTCGGTGTTGTTGAGGAAATAGTCGGCATTGCTGGCCGGCTTCGTGCCGTCGGTCGGCTCGATCATTTTCTTCGACGGATCGACCGGCTTGACCAGGTAGGGCGTGACGATGATGACCAGATCGGTCTCGCGCCGCTGATAGGATTTCGACGAGAACAGAGCCCCGAGCACCGGCATCTTTCCGAGGCCCGGAATGCGCGAGGTGGTGATGTCGTTTTGCGACTGCAGCAGTCCGGCGATCATGAAGCTCTGGCCGTTCTTGAGATCGACCGAGGTCTTGGCGCGGCGCACGATAAATCCCGGCACGGAGATAGTGCCGATGTTGTAGGAGGACGACGCATCGATCGAGGAGACTTCCGGCGCGATATCGAGGCTGACCAGCCCGTCCTTGAGCACGGTCGGCGTGAAGTCCAGGCTGACGCCGTATTTCTTGTAGCTGACGGAGATCTTGCCGTTGTCCTCCGAGACCGGGATCGGGAATTCGCCGCCGGCCAGGAAGCTCGCCGTTTCGCCCGAGCGGGCGATCAGGTTCGGTTCGGCCAGCCGGCGAGCAAGGCCGCGCTCTTCCAGGGCCTTGATGGCGATGTCGATCGACACGCCGTTCGACAGCAGCCGGCCGATGATTTCGCCGGTGCCGGCCGCCGGCACGGTGCCTGGGTCGAGCGAAACATCGCGCCCGCCGAAACCGTAGGCGAAATTGGCAGCGTATTTGGCACCCAGATCCTGCCCCGCCTGGCGGTTGATCTCGACGAAGCGTACGTTGAGCTGAACCTGCTGCGACGAAGAGATGTTGACCGAGTTGATCACTTCCTCGGTGCCGGAAAAGCGCGTTGCGATCTTGTTCGCCTTTTCGGCGGCGACCGCATCATCCGCCTCGCCCGACAGCACGACACGGCCATTGGCCGAGCCGACCTTGATCTTGGCGTCCGGCACGCTGGCGCGGATGGTGCTGGCCAGTTGATCCGTGTCGAGCGTCACTTCGATGTCGACGGTGCCGACGAGCTGCTTCTTCTCGTCGAACAGCGCAATGCCGGTGGTGCCGAGATTGTTCCCCAGCACATAGAAGGATTTGTCGGTCAACGGGTTGACGTTGGCGATCTCAGGATCGCCGATGACGATCTGGTAGAATGCGGCACTCGTCACGATCGTCTTGGGCTTGCCCTTGGCGACCTTGATCGACGCATTCTTGGTCGCCGAGACATAGACGATGTCATTGTCCGCCCTGGCTAGGCCGGGCAAGGCGAGCATTCCGCCGGCAACCAGCGCAGCAGCTACGGCCAGGGCGCGCGCAAAGCGCGATCGGTCCAGCATTCGATATAGGGTACGCATCAACATTGCCCTGTCCCGTCCGGTCCCCACCGGCTTTTACTTCTGGTCCCGCTCAGGAACCTGATATTCCTCGGCCTTCGTGCCGCGCGTCACGATGACCGTCTTGAATTTCGGCTTCTCCGGCTCCTTGGTCACTGCGTCGAACAGCGAGCCGGCCGCGGCCTGAGCCTTGGCCGCCACCGATCCGCCAAAGGACGAGATGGTGGTGACGCCGTTCTTGCCTTCGCCGCCTTCGCTGGCGGAGCGCAGCGACAGCGACAGCGTGCCGACGGTGCGGGCAAGCGCCACTTTCTGCGCGCCTTCGGTCGTCACTTCGATGGTCACGGAATTCGTGATCTGCGGCGTCGTCTGGCGCTCGTCGGCACCCTGGCCGACACTCAGCACCTTGGCGTCGGCAACGACGATCTCGGAGGTGACGGTCGAACCGGCCGCGCCCTGCGCGTTCTTGGCGACTTCCTGGATTTCGCCGGCATCGCGCGTCAGCACGACATCAACGCGGTCGCCTGGCGTGACGAAGCCGCCGACGCCGGCGATTTCGTCAGTGCGAATGGTCACCGCTCGCATTCCGGGCGTCAGCATGTTGGAGAGCGTTGCGCGGCCGTTCGGCCCCGACAGCTTGGTCAGCAGCACCGGCTCGTTGACCTCGATCGGCGACAGCACGATGCGATTGCCCTCGCCGAGCAACCCATCGATGGTGGCAAAGGCGCCTTGCGGCAGCGAATCCTGCGGCCAGGGGATCTCGATCAGCTTGGCGCGGTCGAGTTCCTGGCCGTAGCGCAGCGGCGCTTTCGCCACCACGATGGTCTTGAATTCGATCCTGGGCGCTACCGGAGCGGCGATCGACGCCGTCTTCTCCTCGGCATCGGCCTTGGCGTGGCTCTTGACCCAGAAATCCGCGGCAAAGATCGAGATCGCGCCGAAAACGGCGGCGATGCCGATCATCGTTATGGCCTTGCCCCTCACGCCGAAACCCCTGATGCCCGTCGTTTCTTGTTTTGTTGGGGCTCACGCTAGGCGGGTTTGTTAAAGAAACAGGAATCTTGAAAGGCGGCATTCGACCTATTTCCGCCCGCTTGGTTATCGAATGGTTTTAGGATAAGACGGGTCAAATCCCCGAACGTAACAGGAACCTCCGTCGCTTGGCGCTGAAAAGCGTGGCAGTATCGACAGGTGATTCGCAGCACCGGACCCTATGGCAGGCATGGACGACAACAACGATCTCTTCGGCAACATGGACAAGCAGCCGCAGCCGGTTCGCTCACCGGCGCGCCCGGCCGATCCGCTTGTGCAGGCAGCAGCTAGGCGTCCAGCCGCGACCAGGGACGGCAGCGAGGGCTACAGCGCCGCCGACATCGAAGTGCTGGAAGGCCTTGAGCCGGTGCGCCGCCGGCCAGGCATGTATATTGGCGGCACCGACGACAAGGCGATGCACCATCTGTTCGCAGAGGTCATCGACAATTCGATGGATGAGGCGGTTGCCGGCCATGCCACCTTCATCGATGTCGAGCTTTCGGCCGATGGGTTTCTGACGGTTACCGACAATGGCCGCGGCATCCCGGTCGATCCGCATCCGAAATTCAAGAAGCCGGCGCTCGAAGTCATCATGACGACGCTGCATTCGGGCGGCAAATTCGACTCCAAGGTCTATGAAACCTCCGGCGGCCTGCACGGCGTCGGCGTTTCCGTGGTCAACGCGCTGTCGGATCATCTCGAGGTCGAGGTCGCGCGTGGCCGCCAGCTCTATCGCCAACGCTTTTCGCGGGGCATTCCGGTAAGCGGCCTGGAGCAGCTTGGCGAGGTCCACAACCGGCGCGGAACGAAAATCCGCTTCCATCCCGACGAGCAGATCTTCGGCAAGGGCGCGGCCTTCGAACCGGCGCGGCTCTACCGCATGACGCGCTCGAAAGCCTATCTGTTCGGCGGCGTCGAGATCCGCTGGACCTGCGATCCCTCGCTGATCAAGGAAAAGGACCAGACGCCGGCCAAGGCGGAGTTCCATTTCCCTGGCGGCCTTAAGGACTACCTCAAGGCATCGCTCGGCGACGACTTTCAGGTGACGCGGGAAATCTTCGCGGGAAAAAGCGAAAAGCAAGGCGGCCATGGCTCGCTCGAATGGGCGGTGACCTGGTTCGGCGGCGACGGCTTCATCAATTCCTACTGCAACACCATCCCGACCGGCGAAGGCGGCACCCATGAGGCCGGCTTCCGCAACGTGCTGACCCGAGGCTTGCGCGCCTATGCCGATCTCGTCGGCAACAAGCGAGCCTCGATCGTCACCTCCGAAGACGTCATGATTTCGGCGGCGGGCATGCTGTCCGTGTTCATCCGCGAGCCCGAATTCGTCGGCCAGACCAAGGACAGGCTGGCGACGATCGAGGCAATTCGAATTGTCGAGACCGCGATCCGCGATCCGTTCGACCATTGGCTGGCCGACAATCCGCAGGAAGCCTCGAAGCTGCTGGAATGGGTGATCGCGCGCGCCGACGAGCGGGTGCGCCGGCGCCAGGAAAAGGAAGTGTCGCGCAAGAGCGCAGTGCGCAAATTGCGCCTGCCGGGCAAGCTCGCCGACTGCACGCAGAACGCCGCGGCCGGTGCCGAACTGTTCATCGTCGAAGGTGATTCCGCCGGCGGCTCGGCCAAGCAGGCGCGCGACCGCGCCAGCCAGGCAGTACTGCCATTGCGCGGAAAAATCCTCAACGTGGCCAGCGCCGGCAATGACAAGCTGGCCGCCAACCAGCAGATATCGGACCTGATCCAGGCGCTCGGCTGCGGCACGCGATCAAAGTACCGCGACGAGGATTTGCGCTACGACCGCGTTATCATCATGACCGACGCCGACGTCGACGGGGCCCATATCGCTTCGCTGCTGATCACCTTCTTCTACCAGGAAATGCCAGCGCTGGTGCGTGGCGGCCATCTCTATCTGGCGGTGCCGCCGCTTTACTCGATCCGGCAAGGCGGCAAGGTCGCCTACGCCCGCGACGACGCACACAAGGATGAGCTTCTGCGCACCGAATTCACCGGACGCGGCAAGGTCGAGCTTGGCCGCTTCAAAGGCCTGGGCGAGATGATGGCCTCGCAGCTCAAGGAGACTACAATGGATCCGAGGAAGCGCACGCTTCTGCGGGTCGATGTGATCGACGCCGAGGCAGCGACGAAGGACGCGGTCGACGCTCTCATGGGAACCAAGCCGGAAGCCCGCTTCCGCTTCATCCAGGAACGTGCCGAATTCGCCGAGACGGAAGTGCTGGATATCTAGCCGCTGGCCAGTTTAGCTTGCGCTTCCGATATGGAGACCGGCATGTGACCTGGGCGCGGCTGAAAGCCTATTTCGAGACGAGCCTGGCCGGGTTGACGCAGCCGACGCGCTCGGACTGGATTTTTGCCCTGCGCACCGTTTCGGCCGGCCTGATTGCGCTGCTCGCCGCCTATGCCCTCAAGCTCGACCACCCGCAATGGGCGATGATGACGGTGTTCATCGTCGCCCAGCCTGTCGCGGGCATGGTGCTGGCGAAGGGCTTCTACCGGTTGCTCGGCACGCTGGCCGGCGGGCTGGCGGCGATCGGCATCACCACTGTCTTCGGCACCAACCCATGGGTTCTGGTGACGGTGCTCGCCGTCTGGATCGGCATCTGCACCTTCGTTTCCTCATTGCTGCGCAATCCCGAAGCCTATGGTGCGGCACTTGCCGGCTACACGGCGATGATCATCGGTCTGCCTGCCTTCGGACAGCCGCATCTGGTCGTCGATCTCGCTGTCGCCCGTTGCGCGGAAATCGTGCTTGGCATCGTCTGCGCCGGCGTGACGAGCAGGCTGATCCTGCCGAAATTGGCCAGCGATGCCATCATTTCGCGGCTGAAGCGCTGCATTCTCGACCTTGCCACCTATGCCGCAGGCGCCTTCTCGGGAGGTGATCCAGCGACACTTTCCGCGCTCCATCGCAAACTCGTCGCGGACACCCAGACACTTGGCGAAATGCGCGCCTATGCCAGGCTGGAAGCGCCGAGCTTCGCGCCGCGTGCCCACCCGGTGCGGCGCACCATCGGACAATTGCTCTCGGCCCTGTCGGCGGCACGCGCGCTGCATTCGCACGCCGCTCCGAAAAACGCCGCCCTCATCCCGGTGCGTTCGGAATTGCAGGCCCTTGTCGGCGATTTGGCGGCAAAGCCCGGGGCACTGGACGATACGGCACCCTGGGTGGCACGGCTCGACGCGATCTCGGCCAAGGCCCGGCAACTGCCCGATGCCTCAATCGACCAGGGCGACGACAGGGTCGGCACCATCACCCGCCTAACCATCGGCGCCGATTTCGCCGAAGCGCTCAAGCAGGTGCTGCGCGGGCTCGATGCCTTGCGCGCGCCGATCACACGTACCGGCCGCGCCAGCAGGCAGCCTGCCCTGGTGGTGCACCGCGACTACCCCGGCGCATCGCGCAATGCCGTGCGCGCCGCCCTTGCCACCTTGCTGGTCGCGGCCTTCTGGCTGACGACGAAGTGGTCCGAGGCGGCGGGCACGGTCATTCTCGTTGCCGTCGTATCCAGCCTTTTCGCCGCTCGCCCCGATCCGGTGCAGGTGTCCTGGGGCTTCTTCAAGGGAACGCTGCTTGCCTTGCCCTTTGCCTTTCTCATAGGCCAGGTAGCGTTGCCCGCCCTGCCCGGCTTCGGCTGGTTCGTCCTGTTTGTCGTGCCGATCCTGGTGCCAACGGCGCTGGGCATGGCCAATCCGCGCTATGTCGGCGTGGCCACGGCCTTCGCCATCAACTTCCTCGCTTTCCTCAGTCCGCATCAGGCGATGACCTACGATCCTGGCCCGTTCTTCGCCGGCTCGGCGTCCGTGCTGGTTGGTATCCTGCTGGCAATCGGCGTCTTTATTGCCGTGCTGCCCGCCGATCCGTGGCTCGCGGCAAACCGCATCGTGCGGGCCATGCGCGAGGATTTGGCACGGCTTTGCCTGCACGAGCGCGTGCCGAGGCGTTCGGCCTTCGAAAGCCTCGCCTATGACCGCATCAACCAGCTGATGCCGCTGGTGCAGAACTCCGGCAGGAAGGGCGAGGCGGTGCTGGGCGGCGGCGTTGCTGCCGTGACGATCGGCCTGGAGATCCTGAGGCTGCGCGGCACAAACCAAAATCATGCCATCCCGTCCGAAACCGCACTTTCGATCGCCAATTTCCTGAGAGGGCTGGCGCGCGACCTGCTGTTCCGCGCTCCGGGTGATCCGCAGACAGCGACCGTCGCTGTCGCCCGGCAGTATGCGGCGAGCATCGCCCAGCGCAACGCCACCGGCGACATGCTGCAGATCGCGGCATCCCTGCGCATCATTGCCGCGGCGATGGAGGATTTTCCGGACTTTTTCGCGAAAGACCGAGCCTAAGCCGCCGCTATCGCCAACGCGTGGCCGCGTGCGTTTTCGCGCAGCGCGTCGAGATGGATCGACTTGACCAGGGCGGCGAGATCGCCTTCCGCGGATTGCCCGCCCAACTCCTTGAGCATCAGCCAGCTGACTTCCTGCACGCCGGCGACGCGCTTGCCATTGGCGACCTCGCGCCAGATTTTCAGCGCACGCAGGATGATCGTATGCGTTGCCGCGGCTAGGCCCGCGCTGCGGAACAAAGCCTGCAAGGCCACGTCGTGGCCGCCGGCCAGCAGCGCCCTCACCCGCGGTTCGGATTGCTGGCCGAGTGCCACCAGCGTGGAGCCGAAAAAATCGACCTTGCCATGCGCGATGGTGCGGATGAGGAAGCTCGCGGTGAGATCGCCACGTAGCCTGAGATGCTCGATCAGCGCGGCATGTTCTTCCTGGCGCGTGCCCTCGATCAGCGTCACCGAGGCCTTGACGCAGGCGTCCCGCAGGACGCGATCGGCCCGCGCGGCGCCCATCAATGCCATGACCAGCGGTGATGTCTTCAATGTCTCGCCGAGCTTGATGAGCAGCATGTGGCGGCAGTCGGCCGGAAGACGGGCGTCCGAAATCAGCGCCTCGCGCACCACCGGCAGATGCCCATGGCGTTCGGCCATGCGGCGGAAGCTCAGCGACGCGATGTCGGCGCCGCTATTGGCGAGCAGCACAGCGCAGGCTTCCGACTCGCCGATCTCGGCGATTGCCGCCGACAGCGCCATCGAGACAACAGGACGGTCGGCGATCAGCTTCTGCGTCGCCTTCTGGCTCGCCGCCACGCGGTTGATCAGATCGGCATCGGTCAGCAGCGGTGAACGCGCCAGCACCACACCGGCGACTTCCGGCTGGTCGGACGCCAGCGCACTGATGATCTGCAGCGGCGCGTGGTGGCTCATGGAGAGCGCTTCGGCCATCGCCAGCCGCACTTTCGACGAGGCATCGTCGAGCAGCAGCGTCAGCGCCGCCTCGGCGGCGCAGCGGTCCTCGAACGGCAATTCGGAATTGACATAGGCCCGGGCCAGCGCATTGGCCGCGGCTGCGCGCTCGGACACTCTTGCCGTGTATATCCATTTCAGGAAATGCGAAACAACAACCATGCCCGTCTGCTTACGCCCCTTGCCGGAAGGTTTCCGGCCCCGCTGAAGACGGTAGGCAGAAATGGTTTACGAACGGTTCACCATGTTCATTAACTGGCTTGCGACCGCCGGATGCAGCGCCTATCAACCGTCAATCAGCGCAGGAGACTGAAAAATGGTCGGCTTATACCTCGAAGAGTTCGTCGTCGGCCATGTCTTCCAGCACACGCTGCGCAAGACCGTGACCGAGAGCGACAACATGCTGTTTTCGGTAATGACGCTGAACCCGCAGCCGCTGCATATCGACTTCGATTTCGCCGCCAGGAGCGAATGGGGCAAGCCGCTGGTCAACTCGCTGTTCACGCTCGGCCTGATGATCGGCATTTCGGTCAATGACATCACGGTCGGCACGACGGTCGCCAATCTCGGCATGAAGGAAACCACGTTTCCGCATCCGGTTTTCCACGGCGACACCATCCGCGTCGAGACCACTGTCACCTCGGTGCGGGAATCGAAATCGAAGCCGGATCGCGGCATCGTCGAATTCGAACACCGCGCCTACAACCAGCATGGCGACCTGGTCGCCAAGTGCACCAGGCAAGCGATGATGCTGAAGAAGGCCGCCTGATGCGCTCGCTGCTGTTCGTCCCCGGCGATTCCGAGCGAAAGCTGGAAAAGGGATTCGGCGCCGGCGCCGACGTGGTGATCGTCGACCTCGAGGATTCCGTGGCGCCGCAGAACAAGGCGACGGCGCGCGCGGTCGCGTCACGCTTTATCGCCGAACGCAGGGGGCAAACCAGCTCGGCCATCTATATCAGGGTCAACGACCTGTCGACCGGGCTGACGGATGACGATCTTGCCGCGCTCGTACCGGCGAAGCCGGACGGCATCATGCTGCCGAAGTCCAACAGCGGCCAGGATGTGCAGCAGCTCTCGGCAAAGCTCAGGGTCCGGGAGGCCGAGAACGGCTTGGCCGACGGCTCGATCAAAATCCTGCCGATCATCACCGAAAGCCCGGCGGGTGTGCTCGCCGCCGCGACCTACGACGGCGCAAGCGCGCGGCTCGCCGGTCTCACCTGGGGCGCGGAAGACCTGTCGGCGGCGGTCGGGGCGCGCGCGGCCCGCGACGAGCACGGCCGCTACACCGACGTGTTCCGCCACGCTCGCCTGACGACCATCCTGGCGGCGGCAGCCGCGGAGGTCGCGGCGATCGACACCGTGTTCCCGAACTTTCGCGACATGGCGGCCTTCGCCGCGGAATGCGCGGAGGCCGAACGCGACGGCTTCACCGGCAAGATGGCGATCCACCCCGATCAGGTGCCCGTCATCAACGCCGCCTTCACGCCTTCGGCCGAGGCGGTGAAACAGTCGGCGGCGATCGTCGCGGCGTTCGAGGCGGCGGGAAATCCCGGCGTCGTCGGCATTGACGGCAAGATGTTCGACCGCCCGCATCTGCGGCTGGCCGAACGGCTGCTGGCGCGCGCCAAGGCAGCCGGTATCTCCGTTTAGTCTGGCGAGCCTTTGCTCGTCAGTCCCGCGCCAGCACGATGATCCGGTCCTCCGGCAGATAGACCAGCGCTTCCGACCTCAGGGGATTGAGGTGACGCCGCCCAGCGCCCGCTGGTCGGCATCTCCGGCGCGGATGCGCCGGTACCCGATGGCGATCTCGCCGCGCCAACCCCAACGCATCGCCGAAGCCGCTCTCTTAGCGTGGGTTCAGAGGAAGGGGAATCGCTTTTCGCGCGGTCACAGCCAAGGAAGCCGCCGTGAGGCGAACCTGACGCGGCGGCTACCAGACCATCGGGATCAGGCGATAGCGGACCCGGGTTGCGTAGTCGTCATAGCCGCGCAGGCCGGTGCGAAGGGTCTTCTCCTCGATGAAGGTGCGCATGGCCAGGAGAACGATGAACACGAGCACCGATACCAGCCCCCACCAGGACCCAAGCAGGAGTGCGGTGCCGGCGAAGAAGAGGATGGCGCCGGCATACATCGGGTGGCGAACGTAGCTGTAGGGGCCCGTGGTGATCACGCGCTGTCCGCGTTCGTCCTGGATCTTCACCACGGGCGCCGCGAAACTGTTCTCCAGCATGGTCAGGTAGCAGATCCAGATGCCGACCAGCAGGACCAGCGCGCCGACCGCCTGCGCCCAGAAGGGGGCCGCCGACCAGCCGAAACGGAAGTCGAATCCCATGAAGCTCAGCCAGCCAAAGATGCCGATGAGAAGTATGGAGAGCAGGACCTTGTCGGCCGCGGTCTGATTCTTCTGGATGGGAGGGCTCAGCCGCTCGTTCATCAGGCCCGGATCGCGCCGCGCCAGCGCCACGCCCATGGTGAGGCTGAGCCCCACCATCACCACCAGATAGATCCACGCCCCCGGCCAATGCAGCGTTCCGGCCGACAGGAACAGCAAGGCGCCCATGACGCCGAACCAGATGAATGTCTGAAGCACCAATTTCGCGATCATGATCGACCTTCCACGCTATGCCCTTCGCCCGCATTGGCTAAAATAGACCAATGGTCTATCATACCGACCAGTGGTCTATATTTCAAGCGGACTATCTGATATCCGTGCTGGACGGGAACGGCCGTCGCGTGCACAAGGTTTCGTCATGCCCCGTGTCATCAAGCATCCAGAGCTCAGGCGAGAAGACATTCTGGACCATGCCCAGGCCCTGTTCCTGACGCAGGGTTACGACAGAGCGAGCCTCAACGACGTGATTGCCTCCGCCGGAATCTCCAAGGGCGCCTTCTATCACTACTTCCCCTCCAAGGAGGCCCTTCTGGAAGCCTTGGCCGACCGTTTCGCTCGGCAGGCACTGGCTGGGGTCCAGGGTGTACTCGACGATCCCGACCTCGATCCGCTTGGCCGGCTGAACAGCCTGCTCAGCCAGTCGCGGCAGGCCAAGATCGAGACCGCGGCGGAGGCCTGGGCTCTTTTCGAAACGATGTTTCGGCCTGAGAATCTGGTGCTTTTCCACCGCATCAACCTAGCGGCCAACGCGTCGTTTTCGCCCCTGCTGGTCAAGATCATCCGGCAAGGTGTCGAAGACGGCACCTTCAGGACCTTCGATCCGGAGGGTGTCGCCGACATCGTCATGCAGTTCGGCCTGGCCACGCACGACGTCGTCGCCAAGGCGATCGCCGGCGGCAGCGACGCCGATATGGAGGTCGCGATCGAAGTCCTGGAAAAGCGCGTCAGGCTCTACGAGATCGCTCTCGACCGCATCCTCGGCCTTCCCGATGGCAGCATTCGGATCGGAGAACCCGGCTATATCAGGGCCGTCATGACGGCCCGACGGAAAGCCGACAAGGCGCGGTGACTTGCCAGGTCCAGAAACCTACTCCTTGCCCCAGCGTGGCCGGCGCATCGAAAAGACTTCGTCGACGCTGGCGTAGTCCATGTAGCCGAGCCGAGCCACATTGCCAGCCTTGGTGATGTCGAACAGACCATCTTTCAGGAAGGCGTCGTCAATGTGCACGCCGACCACCTCACCGGCGACAACGACGGCGCTCGTCGGCGTTCCATCCAGCGCCTTCGGGCGAAACACCTCCGTGACCCGGCATTCCAGCGCGGCAGGCGCGGCCGCCACGCGCGGTGGCTTCACGAGACGCGAAGGCGCCATGGCGAGATCGGCATAGACGAACTCGTTGACGCCGCGCGGCGCGTTGACGGATGTATAATTCATCTTCTCCGCGAGATCGCGGCTGACCAGATTGGCGACGAACTCGCCGGTCTCCTGGGCAAAGGTGGCGCTGTCCTTCTCGCCCTCCGAGGAGAACCAGACGATGAAGGGCCGCGTCGAAACGGCATTGAAGAAGGAGTATGGCGCCAGGTTGATCTCGCCTGCCCCGTTCAGCGTCGATATCCAGCCGATCGGCCGCGGCGCCACGATCGCCTTCGACGGATTGTGCGGCAGCCCGTGCCCCTTGGACGGCTCGTAAAACATTCAGCCTGCCCAGGCTCCTGAGTAGTCGGCATAGAGCTTTGCCGGATCGGGCCGTGGCCGCTCCGGCGCCGGGCCGGCATAGGAACCGATATGGATGAAACCGACGACGCGCTCCTGCGGCGCCAGTCCAAGGATCGCCCTGCCCTCCGGCACGTCGGAATACCAGTTGCTGATCATGTTTGTGCCATAGCCCAGCGCGTTGGCTGCGATCATCAGGTTCATCGCCGCCATGCCGCCGGACAGGAACATCTCCCATTGCGGGATCTTGGGGTTCTCTTTCGGCACCGACACCACGCCGATCACCAGCGGCGCGCGGGAAAAACGCGCCAGTTCCTGGTTGCGGCGGCCCTCGGGCAGCGGCCCTTCCCGCTGTTCGGCAAGCGCCGCCAGCTTCCTGCCGATCTCGATGCGGGCATCGCCGCGATACAGGATGAAGCGCCAGGGTTCGAGCCGGCCATGGTCAGGCACGCGTGTGGCGGCGGCGATCATCGTTGCGATATCGGCGTCGCTCGGCGCCGGCTCCTTCAGGTCCGGAATCGGCGCTGAATTTCGGGTCAGCAGGAAGTCGATGATCGGCGACGTCATGGGCGCAAGTCTCCTGAACTCTCGGTTTTGAGCTGAAGCGCACCATCGGGGATTCGGGCGGCTCGGGCAAAGGCGCGCAAGCGCCGGGCTGAAGAGTCTATCGATCGGACTCTTAAGCCTTGAAATTGCCACCGCCATGGGCTTCAACGCAAGGCATGTTTGAGGGGCGACTGCGTCTTTTCCTGGTCTGGCTCTGCGCCGCGCTGTTCCTGCTGCCGGTCTCCCTGGCTGCTGCGCAGGAAAAGGACGGCGTGGGCGACCTGAAGCTCCCCGGAATTTCGAGCTACGCGACGCCCAAGAGCGAAGCCCCGCTGGCGCTTGGCGGGGGTGGCGCCATCACTTTGTCGGCCCAGTTGACCGACAAGGGCACCGATATCACCCGCGGCCTCGTCTGGCGTGTCTTCAGGCCCGAAGCCGTCAACGGCAAATTGCCGATGGTCGCCTCAGCGCATGGCGGCAGCGCCGTCTTCCAGCTCGAACCCGGCAGCTATCTGGTCCATGCCTCCTATGGCCGCGCCGGCGCCACCAAGCGCATCACTGTCGGCAAGGAAGCCAAGCGGGAAAGCCTCGTGCTCGACGCCGGCGGCTTGAAGCTCGACGCGGTCCTGTCCGGCGGCGTACGAATTCCCCCGAAAAAACTGCGCTTCTCGATCTATGAAGGCACCGCCAAAGCCAATGGCGACCGCGCGCTGATCATTCCCGATGTCGAACCAAACAGCGTCGTGCGGCTCAATGCCGGCATCTACCATGTCGTCTCGACCTACGGTGCGGTCAACGCGGTGATCCGCTCCGACATCCGCGTCGAGGCCGGCAAGCTGACCGAAGCCACCGTCGAGCATCACGCCGCCGAGATCACCATGAAGCTAGT
Organism: Mesorhizobium sp. B2-4-19; assembly: GCF_006441315.1. NCBI lineage: Bacteria > Pseudomonadati > Pseudomonadota > Alphaproteobacteria > Hyphomicrobiales > Phyllobacteriaceae > Mesorhizobium > Mesorhizobium sp. B2-4-19. The sequence goes on from NZ_VFUV01000009.1 coordinate 57,522, forward strand.
GCGCGAAGCCGGCGGCGAGGCCATCGCCGACACGTCATGGTCGCTGCTCAACGAATCCGGCGATCCGATCAAGGAGACCGTCGGCGCCTTCGCCTCGATGGTGCTTGCCGAGGGTGACTACACCATCATCGCCAAGAACCGTGACCGCATCTACCAGAAGGATTTCACGGTCGTGGCCGGGCAAAACCAGGAAATCGAGGTTCTGGCGACCGAAGCAGCGGCCATGGACCCCGAAGAAGGCGCGGACTAGGCTGCGCTGCGAATTCTCCAGCTTTCAGGCGGCCAGCTTGGTCCGCGCAGGCAGAAAGGGAATCCGGCGGCGCGGCACCTGCGGCGCCAGGTCGAACACACCGCGGTAAAGCCGGTCGAGCAATGCCTTGCGGTCGCGCAGCGGCTCCAGTTCGCTCCAGCTAAGAACGTCACCGACGCGCACGTCGATCGCCTTGCCGGACAGCCGCGCGAATTCGTGGATGAGCATCGAAAGGCGCAGCGTCAGCGAAGCCTTGCCGACGAATTTGGCCACGCGGCCATCGCGCTCGGCCATGTTCATCGGCCCGCTGACCAGATGGAATAGCCTGCCGTTCTGTCCGGAAAAATGCATCGGAATGACGGACGCCTTGGCATCCTGCACCAGACGCGCCGGGAACATCTTCCACGGCAGGTCGCGCGCCCGGCCAAAGCCTTTCGGCGCGGTGGCGACGCCACCCGCGGGGAACACCACGATGGTGACACCCTCCTTCAGCAGCCGCACCGCCTCGTGGCGCACGGCCATGTTGTTCTTCAGCGCTTCCTTGGTCTCGGAAAAGTCGATCGGCAGCGAATAGGGCTCCATCTCGCGGATCTTGAGCAGATCCTTGTGGATCATCACCCGGAACGGCCGCCCCAACTGCTCCGCCAGCGACAGCACGGCAATGCCGTCGCCAATGCCGAACGGATGGTTGGCCACGATCACCAGCGGTGTGTCCGGCAATGGCGCGGGCGGCCATTGGTCGGCGGTGCGTATCCGCACATCGATCAGGTCGAGCATGCGGCTGAACACGCGCTCGCCTGACGGCACCACCTGGCGGCGCCAGAAATCATAGAGCGCGGCATAGCGGTCGCGCCCTGACAGGCCTTCAATGGAATGGATGACCCAGCGCGTCAGCGCCGGCTGTCGCGGATTTGCATAGGAAAGCTCGGGAAACGGTTTTTCGCGCGTCTTCAGCTTGAGCATGAGGGCTCGTTACAAGGTTGGCGTGACAGGGATATGAAAATGGCGGTGGATCGCTCCACCGCCATTCCTGGGAACTATCGGATCAGGCCGCGCGCTTGCGCCTGCGGTCCGGCGTAACGGCCTCTTCGGTCAGTTGCGCGATCGCCTCGGCAAGGCCAAGCGATTCCTGGTCGCGCGAGCCGAGCCGGCGGATGTTGACCGTCTGTTCCTCCGCCTCGCGTTTGCCGCACACGAGGATGACCGGCACCTTGGCCAGCGAGTGTTCGCGGACCTTGTAGTTGATCTTCTCGTTGCGTAGATCGGCTTCCGCCAGCAGACCGGCGGCCTTCAGCCTTGCCACCACCTCGGTCGCGTAGCTGTCCGCCTCCGATGTGATCGTTGCCACCACCACCTGCAGCGGCGCGAACCACAGCGGGAAATGGCCGGAATAATTCTCGATCAGGATGCCGAGGAAACGCTCCATCGAACCGCAGATGGCGCGGTGCACCATGACCGGCTGCTTCTTCTCCGAATCCGAGCCAATATAGAAGGCGCCAAAGCGTTCCGGCAGGTTGAAGTCGACCTGCGTGGTGCCGCATTGCCATTCGCGGCCGATGGCGTCCTTCAACACATATTCGAACTTCGGACCATAGAAGGCGCCCTCGCCCGGATTGATCGAGGTCCTGATCCGGTTGCCGGACCGCGTCCTGATCGTCTCCAGCACGCTGCCCATGATCGCCTCGGCATGATCCCAGGCCTCGTCGGTGCCGACGCGCTTGTCCGGCCGTGTCGACAGCTTGACGCTGATTTCGTCGAAACCGAAATCGGCATAGGTCGACAGGATCAAATCGTTGATGCGCAGGCATTCCGACGCCAGCTGCTCCTCGGTGCAGAAGATATGCGCATCATCCTGCGTGAAGCCGCGCACACGCATCAGCCCATGCAGTGCGCCCGACGGTTCGTAGCGATGCACATTGCCGAATTCCGCAAGTTTTACGGGCAGATCGCGATAAGACTTCAACCCATGCTTGAAAATCTGCACGTGGCCAGGGCAGTTCATCGGCTTCAGTGCGAAGACGCGGTCGTCGTCGGTATCGTCGCCGGCGACGGTCACCTTGAACATGGCGTCGCGATACCAGCCCCAATGGCCTGACGTTTCCCACAGGCTCTTGTCGAGCACCTGCGGCGCGTTGACCTCCTGGTAGCCCTGCTCGTCGAGGCGGCGGCGCATGTAGTTGACCAGGTTCTGGAACATCTTCCAGCCCTTGGCGTGCCAGAAGACGACGCCCGGCCCCTCTTCCTGGAAATGGAAGAGATCCATCTCCCGCCCGAGCTTGCGGTGGTCTCGCTTCTCGGCCTCCTCCAGCATCGTCTGGTAGGCTTCGAGCTGCGCCTGGTCGGCCCAGGCCGTGCCGTAGATGCGCGTCAGCATCGGGTTGTTCGAATCGCCGCGCCAATAGGCACCGGCCACCTTCATCAGCTTGAAGGCGTTGCCGATCTGGCCGGTCGAGGCCATGTGCGGGCCACGGCAGAGGTCGAACCAGTCGCCCTGGGCATAGATCTTGAGGTCCTGATCCTCGGCGATGGCGTCGATCAGTTCCAGCTTGTAGCGCTCGCCCTTGTCGGCGAAGACCTTTTTCGCCTTGTCGCGCGACCAGACTTCCTTGGTGAACGGCTTGTTGCGCGCGATGATCTCGCGCATCTTCTTCTCGATCACCGGGAAATCGTCCGGCGTGAACGGCTCGTTACGAGCGAAGTCGTAATAGAATCCGTTCTCGATCACCGGACCGATGGTCACCTGCGTTCCCGGCCACAATTCCTGCACGGCTTCCGCCAGCACGTGCGCTGTGTCGTGGCGGATAAGCTCGAGAGCGCGCGCATCGTCGCGGGTGATGATCTCGACCTTGCCGGACTTGCCGAGCGGGTCCGCGAGGTCGCGCACGGTGCCGTCAATGGCGTAGGCGACGGCCTTCTTGGCCAGCGACTTCGAGATCGATTCGGCAAGGCCGGCACCGGTCATCGCCGCGTCGTAGTCGCGGACGGAGCCATCGGGAAATGTCAGGGAAACGGAATTCAGCATATGGTTCTCCTATCCAGTCCCGCAAACGAGCGCGGGTGGTTGAAATGCATGTCACCCAAAAATGTGTGACGGTCCTGGGGTTACGACATACACAAGATAAGGCCGGATGCGCCAATGACATGGACAAACGGCAGCGCGCGGGTTTTAGAGGCAGTGCCGGGCCAGGTAAAGAGTGCCGACTGGCCAGCCGTCAGGAAATGTCGGCAGTGTTGTCGCAGCCCTCCGCCCAGGCTTGCGAACATCCCCGCAATCGTCTGGAATTGTCGATATGGAAAACGCGACACCCAGCCGAACCGCCCTTGGCGTCGCCCGCATGAGGGCACTGCATCAATTTTCACCGCAGGCAGGGTTGTTTCGCGATCCCTACGCGATCGCGATTCTGGGTGAAGCCGCTCCCGGGGCGCGCGAGCTTGAACAGGAAGACGAGCGCCGCCGGCGCATGCGCCTGTTCGTGGCAGCGCGCGCCCGCTTCGCCGAGGACTGGCTGGCGGCGGCAGTGCGTCGCGGTGTCCGCCAACTCGTCGTGCTTGGCGCCGGCCTCGATACGTTTTCGCTGCGCAATCCGTATCGGGACCTCAGTGTGTTCGAAGTCGATCACCCGGCCACGCAAGCCTGGAAACGCAAATGCATTGCCGACAACGGTCTCGCCGAGCCAGCCGCCACCAGATTCGTGCCGGTCGATTTCGAGCGGCAAAGCCTGTCTGCGGAACTGGCCGCGGCCGGTTTGCAGTCGACCGCGCCGAGCTTCTTCATCTGGCTGGGGGTCGTTCCCTACCTGACGAAGGAAGCGATCTTCAAGACCTTGTCCTGGATAGCGAGTGTCCCCGGCTCGGAGGTCGTGTTCGACTACAGCGAACCGGCTGCGAACCGCGGCGCGGCGGGACAGGCGGCGCTGGCCTTGCATGCGGCGCGCGTCGCGTCTGTCGGGGAGCCATGGATCAGCTTCTTCGTGCCGGCCGAGCTGATGAAATCCATGGGGGAACTCGGCTTCGACGAGATTGAAGATATCGAGAGCGGCCATATCGCCGTCCGTTTTTCCGAGGCTCCGAAGGGAATGACGAACAATTCCGGCGGCCACATCATCCGCGCGCGCCGGAGCATCTGAGCGAACTATTTCACCAGCAACGGCAGGTCTTTCAGAAACGCCGCCCGCGTCTTGAGGCCTTTTGGCATATCGGTGCGGGTGGCATCGACAACAAGGCGGGCAAAGACGATCTGCTGGCCGTCCTTTTTCGCCCAGCCGACGAACCAGCCGAGCGAACGCTTGTCCCTGATCTTGCCGGCATCATTGGCCAGCCTTGTGCTGCCGGTCTTGCCTTGCACCGTCCAGCCTCCGGCCTGGAACGTCGGGATGATGGCCGACGTCATGTCGTAGGCCTTGGCCGAGACCGGCAATTTGCGCGCCAGCAGCTTGCGCAGGAAATCGACCTGCTCGACCGGCGTGATCTTGAGCGAGGAGTTGACCCAGGAATGGGTGAGCCCGTCATTCTTGCCGGGATTGCCGGAAACGTCTTTGTTGCCATAGTCGAGTTTCGAAACATAGCCGGCAAAGCTCTCCGGTCCAAGCTTGCGAGTGATTTCACGCGAATACCAGAGGATCGAATCCTTTTCCCAGATCGTCGGGTCGACGGTCTTCTGGTCCCGCTTCACGGCCGCGAACTCGGGTTTGTAGTCCCAGCTCGGCGTGTGCTCGTCGCTCAGGATGCCGGCGTCATAGCCGATCAGCGAAAGCGGCACCTTGAACGTCGAGGCCGGGCTGAACCGCTGGTCGCAGGTGCCGTCCTGATAAAGCACCTTGCCGCTCGCCGCATCGGCAACCAGCGTGCACTGCACGTCCCCAAGCGGCGCCGATTGCGCGCGCATCGGGAACCCCAGCAGCCAGGCGAGCAGGAAGAGGACTCCGGCCAGGATAAAGGGCAGACGGTCGATGTTACGCATTGATGCTCGCTCCAGAAGGGTGTTCGCGAGCGGGCTTAGCGAGGTCTCTTGTCTCGATTTTGTCTCAAATGCGCAGTTGTTGTGCAGGCTGGCGTTAACCCTACCGGATCGTAAACATGCAGCGCCGCCAGAGGTGTGGGCGGCTCAGTTATGCACCCGTTTCGGCGCGCTTGCGGCCGATCCGCCAATAGCGCCAGGGCATGAACCAGACATAACGGTCCGCCAGCACTTCCGGAACCAAATCTATGCCGTGCGTGCCGAACGGCCCGCAGCGCAGCACCCTGAAAAACCCCATCCAGCCGCCGGCCCACAGGCCGTGGCGGGCGATCGCCTCATGCGCGTATTCGGAACAGGTCGGCAAATGCCGGCAGGAATTGCCGACAAAGCCGGAAAGCGTCAGCTGGTAGAGGCGCACAAGCGACGTGCCGACGAGACGGCCAGGCGTCTTGCGCCACGGACCGGGCCAGTTGCGCCCGCGCTCCGGCGGTCTGACAGTATGGGCATGCCCGTGCGGGTCGTGCACCGCGGTCTCCGTATCGCGTTTCCCCTGCGATAGATGTGAGCTTCGTCGGGAGAACGCAATCCCCGCCCCTTGTCCCCGGGGCCGTCATGGGCGGGAGCGACGAGACGGCAGCCTGTCAGCCGGAGGCGCCCAGCGGCCATGGCCGACAGGCCCCTCGCCGCACTTTGCGTGGTGTCTTTCGTCACGCCATTGGAACGTTGCGATCCGCATCACATCGCCAAGGATGCTCAGGAACTGGATCATGGTCGGTCTCCTTTGACGCGATTAGACCGCCGCTGGCCTTGGCCTTCAAACGAGTATAATTTCCACTTCGGATAATCCTGGGTTATGCGAATGAAGCGCGGGCGGCTGCCGTTGACGGCATTGAGGAGTTTCGAGGCAGCGGGCCGGCACCTGAGCTTCAGCAAGGCCGCAGAGGAGCTTTTCGTTTCCCAGGCGGCGATCAGCCGCCAGATCCGCGAGCTTGAAACCTTCCTGTGCCAGCCCTTGTTCGAACGTCACCATCGCCGCGTCGAACTGACCGACACCGGCCGCCGGCTGCTCGCCCAATTGGTCAGGAGTTTCGACGACATCGACAAACTGCTTTCGAAATTGGTGGCAGCCCCAGCGCAGTCCGTGGTTCGTGTCAGCGTCGAGCCGTCGCTTGCCTCCGTCTGGCTGGTGCCCCGGCTCAATCGGTTTCGCCAGTTGCGGCCCGATATCGACGTGTCCCTCGAAGTCGATGCCAGGCTGATCGAATTCCGCAGCGATCAACCCGAGCTTGCCTTGCGCTTCAGCGCAAAGACGACCTCCTGGCCCCGCAGCCAGGCGGAGCGGCTTGCCTCCACGGTCGATTCACCGGTTTTGTCGCCGGCGCTGCTCGCCTCGGGCCCTCCCCTCGATAAGCCGATCGACCTTGCCCGCTACACACTTTTGCATGAGGAAAATCGCCAGGGCTGGACGCGCTGGTTCGAAGCCGCCGGCGTGCCCGCCGATGCCGTGCCCGCGCGGGGGCCTATGCTGGCGGATATATCGCTCTCAAAGCAGGCCGCCCTGCTCGGACATGGCGTGGCGTTGGGCGATCTCTTGCAGGTCGGCGAAGAACTCAAGACCGGCGCGCTGGTCAAGCCGTTCGATATCAACGTCGCATCGGGTGCCTATTGGCTGGTGGCCCGGAGTTTGAAAAATCTGCCAGAGCCGGCCAAGGCTTTTGCCGACTGGGTGAGAAGTGAATTCGCCAAAAGCAGGCGGGCGCAGGAAGCGACGAATTGAGCCGATTGCCTAGCCCGGCTAATCCGGCTTCTTGCGTTATTGTCCCAGGAGTTTTTCGAGATCCTTCGCATCGACGCCCAAGGGTTTATCCGACGTGTCCTCTGCCGGGTGGAATGTGAGAACGACATCGCGCCACAGATCGTAGTGAGCCGCATAGGACGTCAGGCCGGGAAACGGCGCGCAACGCGTGATGGCCCGGACGGCAGCCTCGGCGACCTTGTCCGGCTGTGGTGTGACAGGACCGAGGATTTTTGGCGGACCGGCGAGCGAGCCGTCCTTGTTCAGGCTGATCCGGACGCGTGCAACACTCGTGGCATTTGCAGGCACTGCCCAACAGGTCTGGATAGCCTTCATGAGATAGTCGTGGATATCCCGCGTGACTGCCACGTCGGCCCGGCTCGAGCCGCAGCCCGACATGAGTGCGCCGGCAAGGCCCCAGACGAACACCAGGCCATGGAAGGGTCGGTGTCGCGGGCTGCCGCGAAGTCCGCGCATCGTCAGAACGGGAAATTCCAAGATCAGGCCGCCTGCTCGGCGCGCTTCTTCTCGATTTGGCCGATGGCGTCGACCACGGCGTCAAAGGTCAGCATGGTCGAGGCATGCCGTGCCTTGTAGTCGCGCACCGGCTCCAAATATTTGAGGTCGGCGAAGCGCCCTTCCGGCGGCGCGCCATTCTCTTTCAGCATCTTCAGCATGGCGTCGCGCACCGTGCGCAATTCCTCGGCGCTCGCGCCGACGACATGCTGCGCCATGATCGAGGACGACGCCTGGCCGAGCGCGCAGGCCTTCACGTCATGGGCAAAGTCGGTGACCATGCCATTCTCCATCTTGAGATCGACGGTAACGGTCGAACCGCACAGCTTGGAATGCGCCTTGGCGGTCGCGTCCGGATGGTCGAGCCGGCCGATGCGGGCGATGTTTCCGGCAAAACCGAGAATTTTCGCGTTGTAGACATCGTTGATCATTATTTTCCAATCCGTCGCCGCCAAGCGAACAGCGATTGCCGCTGCTGCGTCTTCCTTTCACTCGCTACGACCATATATAATGCTGGCAGTCCGGTAACGACAAGGCGATGAGCGCCGCTGTCCTGGCCGGGAAGTTCACGCCGCTTACGGGGCTGGAAACGGGGCGAGTTTCCGACACCGAAAGGTCGTGGTCCGTTCAACTCGTTCCTCCTTGGAGAGGAACTACGGGAGACGCCTTTTATGGATGCCGTCATCAAGAAACTCATGCCCCAGGCCGCCTACATGGAAAAGCCGGTCACCGACCGGCCGAGCGAGGCCGAGGTCGAGGCCGCCGTGCGGACATTGCTGCGCTGGACCGGCGACAATCCGGACCGCGAGGGGCTGATCGACACACCCAAGCGCGTGGCCAAGGCCTACCGCGAAATGTTCGGTGGCTATGACATGTGCCCGGCCGATGAGCTCGGCCGCACCTTCGAGGAGGTCGCCGGCTACGACGATCTCGTCATCGTCAAGGATATCCAGTTCCATTCGCATTGCGAGCACCACATGGTGCCGATCATCGGCAAGGCGCATGTCGGTTATCTGCCGGATGGCAAGGTCGTCGGCCTGTCCAAGATCGCGCGCGTCGTCGATATCTTCGCCCATCGCCTGCAGACGCAGGAAGCGCTGACCGCGCAGATCGCCGGCGTCATCCAGGATGTGCTCAATCCGCGCGGCGTCGCCGTCATGATCGAGGCCGAGCACATGTGCATGGCCATGCGCGGCATCCGCAAGCAGGGCTCCACCACGCTCACCTCCACCTTCACCGGCGTTTTCAAGGACACGCCCGAGGAGCAGGTTCGTTTCGTCACCATGGTTCGCGGCGGCGGGGCATAACGTCTAGGCCGATATCGCTAGGCCATGATCCCGAAAAACGCGGACGGGTTTTCGCGGACAAACGAAAACGTTTTGTCCAGAGATCTGGTCAAACAGGAAGAAACACCGACGATGTCGGCACTGGAATTTCCCAAAACTCCATCAGACAAGAAAGCCCTGGAGGAAGGCGCGGTGTTTTCGCCGCGCTTCGACGCCGCCGGCCTTGTCACCGTCGTCGTCACCGATGCCCAAGACGGCATGCTGCTGATGGTCGCGCATATGAATGCGCAAGCCTTGGCGCTGACACTGGAAACCGGCATCGCCCACTACTGGTCGCGCTCGCGCAACGCGCTTTGGAAGAAGGGCGAAACCTCGGGCAATTTCCAGCATGTCGTCGAGATGCGCACCGACTGCGATCAGGATGCATTGTGGCTGCGCGTCAAAGTGTTGGGCCACGACGCAACCTGTCACACCGGCCGGCGTTCTTGCTTTTATCGGACGGTGGGGCTCGTCGACGGCAAGGGGACACTTGTTGACGACGGCAGCAAGCCGCTGTTCGATGCGGAATTCACGTATCGGAAGCCATCGTCTTGAACCATCTGCCTCACGCCAACCACACGGATTCATCATTTCGATACGGCCTGTCCGTATATTAGTCTTGGGACAAGGGAGATCATGATGCTCGAGTGGGCGTCATTGCGAAACAGACCAGATGTCAGGGAGGCCAACGGCCTGACCTCTTCCGGCGGCGCGTCCGAAACGAAATCTCCCAAGAAAACAGGCATTTCGCTCGCTTTAGGCGGCGGTTGCGCAAGAGGCTGGGCTCATATCGGCGTGCTGCGCGCGCTCGATGAAGCCGGCATCGAAGTTTCGATGATCGCCGGCACCTCGATCGGCGCGCTGGTCGGCGGCTGTTATCTCGCCGGCAAACTGGATGAGCTGGAAGAGTTCGCCCGCAGCCTCACCAAGCGGCGCATTTTCGGCCTGCTCGATCTCAATCTGCGCGGCAGCGGCCTGTTCGGCGGCTTGAAACTCGATGCCCGTCTGCGCGAGCATGTGGCCGGCGTCCGTTTCGAGGACCTGCCAAAACCCTTCGTCAGCGTCGCATCGGAAATCCGCACTGGCCACGAGATCTGGCTGTCGCACGGCTCACTGATCACGGCCATGCGCGCGTCCTACGCATTGCCTGGCGTGTTCGAGCCGGTGAATTGCAACGGCCGCATGCTGGTCGACGGCGCGCTGGTCAATCCGGTTCCGGTATCGGTTTGCCGCGCTTACGAGCAGCCGCTCGTCGTGGCGGTCAACCTTCACTACGACCTGTTCGGCCGCGCCGCCGTGATCAAACACAGCGCCGGCGAACTGGTTGTCGAAAAGGACGCGCCGCGCGCCGGCCATGTTGGCACCGAGCACCAGTCGCATCAGACCCGCCTCGGCATCACCGGCGTCATGGTCGAGGCTTTCAACATCATCCAGGACCGCATCTCGCGCGCCAGGCTGGCGGGCGATCCGCCAGACATGTCGCTGCAGCCCAAACTCAGCCATATCGGCCTCACCGAATTCCATCGCGCCGACGAGGCGATCCAGCTCGGCTATGAGGCGACGATGGCCCAGATCGGCGAACTGACCCGGCTGCAGACCGTTCTCGCCTGAGATCAGCCACCCTCCGAAACACCCTCCGTTGCGTCGCATCGTTGGGGTGATGCTGCACCCTTGAGCGCGGCGGCAATTTGCCATGCCTCGCGATAACTGATTGCAAAATGCAATTGGTTATGCTGGTCTGCGTCTACTATACGGAGGCACGCCGATGGCCAAAATCGTTTATTCCATGCTCACCTCTTTGGACGGTTATATCGCCCGATCGGAGGAAGACATCGCACTGCCGGTGCCGGAGACAGAATTGCATCAGCATTTCAATGACATGATGAGGCAAGCCTCAGCAGTCCTTGCCGGGCGGCGGATGTACGAGACGATGCGCTTCTGGGACAGCCCGGAGCGCGAGACCGGCGCCACCGAGGTCGAGCGGGACTTTGCCCGCGCCTGGCGAGAGACGCCGAAGATCGTCTTCTCGACCACGCTTCGGCAGGTCGGGCCCAATGCCCGGCTGGTGAATGGCGATGCCGAGACCGCGGTGAGATCGCTCAAGTCAAAGACGGATGGCCTCATCATCCTCGGCGGCGCCGATCTTGCCGCCGGTCTGGCACGAGCAGGGCTTATCGATGAATACCGGCTGTACATGCACCCGGTCGTGCTGGGGGGCGGCAAGCCGTACTTCCAGTCCGGCCTGTCGCTGAGGCTGAAACCGCTTGGCAGGGAAAGCCTGCCCCAGGACGTGACGCTAATGCGTTATGCGCCGGCCAACCAAGCTGCATAGATACTGACGCGGCTACGCCCGCGCCGCATCGACAATGCGGAATTGCACCGTGCGGTTGCCGTTCCAGTAATTACCAGACAGCGAGCCGGCGACATGCACGCTCTTGCCACGGTTCTTGAAAAGGAATTCGCCAAGCACCGTATCGACGGCACGAAAGGCGATCGCCTGGATGCGGCCGCCGCTGTCCGACTGCAATTCGCAGCGTATATGGTTGGTGCCGACCGGCCGGGCGTCGGCCAGCCTATGGCGCGGCAGCACGAAAACCGGCGCGACGTGGCCGGCGCCGAAGGGGCCGGCCTTTTCCAGCGCGTCGAGCAGGCTGAGCGTCGCGCCTTCGGCCGCAAGCGCGCCGTCTATCGCCAGGCTCTCCTCGTCCTGTAGCCGAAACACGTCGGCAGCCGCCCGTTCCTCGAAGAACGCCCTGAGTTCGCCGAGCCTGGCGCGCTCCACAGTGATACCGGCCGCCATGCCATGACCGCCGCCCTTGACGATCAGCCCGACATCGGCGGCTTCGCGCACCAGCCGGCCGAGGTCGAAGCCCGACACAGAACGGCCCGAACCGGTGCCGATGCCCACAGCGTTGAAGGCAATGGCGAAAGCCGGCCGGCGCGCATGATCCTTCAGCCTCGAGGCGAGCAGGCCGACAATGCCGGGATGCCAATTGTTGCTGGCGGTGACGACGATCGCCGGGCCGCTGCCACCGGCAAGCTCGGCATCGGCCTCGGCACGCGCCGCGGCCAGCATCTCCTGCTCCATCAGCTGCCGCTCCTGGTTCAGTCGGTCGAGCGTCTCGGCGATGGTCCGCGCTTCGACCGGATCGTCCGTCGCAAGCAGCCGGCTGCCAAGCGCCGCATCGCCGATGCGGCCGCCGGCGTTGATGCGTGGCCCGATCAGATAGGCGAGATGGAAGGTGCTGATCGGCTCGCCAATGCGTGATAGCCGCGCCAATGCGGCCAAGCCTTCATTCTTCTGCTGGCGCGCCATTTGCAGCCCTTTGACGACGAAGGCACGGTTGACGCCGGTGAGCGGCACCACATCGCAAACGGTCGCCAACGCAACGAGATCGAGCAGCGAAAGCAGGTCTGGCGGCGCGACATCGCTCAGGCCACGCAGGATTTTCGCGGTCTGCACCAGGGCGAGGAACACGACACCGGCGGCACACAGATGCCCCTGCCCGGAAAGATCGTCGTCACGGTTTGGATTGACCACCGCAATCGCGGCCGGCAATGCCCCGCCGACCTGATGGTGGTCGAGCACCACGACATCGGCGCCGGCTTCGTTGGCGGCATCGACGGAAATGGCACTGTTGGTGCCGCAATCGACGGTGACGATCAGCGTCGCGCCGCGCGACACGAGTTCGCGCATGGCATCGGGATTGGGACCGTAACCCTCGAAGATACGGTCCGGAATATAGATTTCCGACGGTATGGAGAAATGTGCCAGAAACCGCTTCAGCAAGGCCGACGAGGCGGCGCCGTCGACATCGTAGTCGCCGAAGATCGCTACCTTTTCCCGCGCCATCACCGCCGCCGCGATGCGGGTTGCGGCCTTGTCCATGTCGGTCAGCGACGCCGGATTGGGCAACAGGTCGCGGATCGTCGGATCGAGGAAGCGCTCGGTCTCGTCGGCGGTAACGCCGCGTCCGGCCAGAACGCGCGCGACAATGTCGGGCACGCCATGACCTTGCGCGATGGCAAGCGCGACCATGTCCTGCCGTTCGGTCAGCCGGTGCTCCCAGGAGAGACCGGTCGCCGACTGCCTGACATCGAGGAAAAGGCGCCTTTCGCCCATTATGCGCTTTGCCAATTCATGGTTGGCCGCAGGATAGAGCATGTCGCCCGAAAATGTGCAGCGGTTTTGGGCTAACGACATGCGCAGACAACAGCCTAAAGTGCTGCGCGTGAACGCGACGCGCTTTAGGGCCGAAGACAGGCAAAACCAGGCGGTTCGCGGCGGGTGGCGTCGCAGGAGAATTCAACAAAAACTACGCTTTCCGCTTTTCAGCCAGACGCCGGATCCATTCGTCGGCGGCGTCGCCCATTGTCTTGTCCCGACCGTCCTTTAGCCAGGCCATGAAAGGCCGATCGAACCTGAACGTATCGCCGCATTCGCGGGTGAAATAGCGGCGCACATTCTGGGTGTTGCGATAGGATTTCGTGATGGGCGTGGCACGCGAAATCGGATCCGCGTGCCAGTCGAACACATTCATCGTCAATCCTTGCGCCGCCAGGGTTCAGATGCAGCCAAGGGCTAGCAACTACGGTGCAGCTTCGCAAGGAGCTCTAGAATTTATCCAGATCCTGATGCCGCGCCTTGATCTCGCGCACGGTCCGCGACGATGAGCGCAGTACGATGGTGTGGGTGGTGATATAGGTGCGGCCGAACTTGACGCCGGCCAGCATGTTGCCGTCGGTGACGCCGGTGGCCGCGAACAGCACGTCGCCGCGCGCCATGTCTTCCGCATGGTAGATCCGCTTCGGATCGGAAATGCCCATCTTGGCGGCGCGCGCGACCTTGTCCGGCGTATCGAGGATCAGCCGGCCCTGCATCTGGCCGCCGGTGCAGCGCAATGCGGCCGCGGCCAGCACGCCTTCCGGGGCGCCGCCGGTGCCGAGATAGAGGTCGATGCCGGTCTCCTCCGGGTCGGTGGTGTGGATGACGCCGGCGACATCGCCGTCGCCGATCAGCCGGATCGCGGCTCCCGTGGCGCGCACGGCATCGATCAGCTTGGCGTGGCGCGGCCGGTCGAGGATGCAGGTGGTGACGTCGGACACCGCGACACCCTTGGCTCGCGCCAGGCTCGCGATGTTCTCGGCCGGAGAAGCATCGATATCGATGACGCCTTCGGCATAGCCCGGACCAATGGCGATCTTGTCCATATAGACGTCGGGTGCGAACAGCAGGCTGCCCTTCTCGGCAATGGCGATGACGGCAAGCGCGTTGGGCAGGTTCTTGGCGCAGATCGTCGTGCCTTCGAGCGGATCGAGCGCTATGTCGACTGCCGGACCTTTGCCGGTGCCGACCTCTTCGCCGATATAGAGCATCGGCGCCTCGTCGCGCTCGCCCTCGCCGATCACCACCGTGCCCTTGATGGCAAGACGGTTGAGCTCCTGGCGCATGGCGTCGACAGCGACCTGGTCGGCAGCCTTTTCGTCGCCACGGCCGCGCAGCCTGGCGGCGGCCACGGCGGCCCTTTCGGTGACGCGCACCAGTTCCATGGTGAGTATCCGGTCAAGGCCGGCGACGATGTTCTGGGCCACATTCATGTTCGGCAAATCCTCGTTGGCATACCGCCTCCCGCCGGAGGCGCGCCTGTTTTGTCAAACGAGCATGACAACGGCAAGACTTGCCGGACGTTTTATCGAAAGGTCAGCAATATCAATCGATTGAACCGCATTTCCGCCACGATTGCGGCCCGGTCGGAAACGACCGGGCCGCCTTGGAGAAGCACAAACGACGGCTCTCGCGATCTAGAAAACCGCGAGATATCTGAGCAGCGAAATGATGCCGATGATGATGACGATGACCTGCACGATCTGCCGCATCCTGGCGTCGAGCGGCAGGCGTTGCACGAGATAGAGAACGAGAATGATGACGAGGAATGTGATCAGTATGCCGATCAACATGGATGAAGCCACGATGCCCTCCTTCAAATGAATTCCTGAAACAGAAAAACGAGCCGGCAATGCCGGCCCATTACCGGCACGCTCAATACCAACGGCGCGGCGTGTCGTTGTTCATCGACTGGCCGACGGCAATCCCGGCCAGAAAACCAAGCAGGCCGATCACGCCGACCAAGGCGGTTGTCGTGCCCGGGTTTTCGCGCGCGACTTCCGAAACCGCCTGAGCCTGGCTGCGCAGCTGCTGTGCCGTGCGCGATGCACGTGCCGCGGCCGTCTCATAAAAATCCGAAGCCTGTTCGCTGGCATCATCGAGCATTTCCGCGCCCCTTGCCGAAATGCTCTTGTTGATCTTGGTGATCTCCTTGCGCAGTTCAGCGATCTGCTTTTCCAGCGTTTTCTGGATATCGTCGATGGATGGGGTGTCGGGCTTGCTGGTATCGGCCATGAAGCGGCTCCCTTGGTTGCTGACCAAGAGAACGGCGCCGCAACGAATTCGTTCCGGCCGGTTATGGCAGGTCGCCATCTGTCGACCGCAAGACCAGCGAGGACGTTACCCGCCGGGGGACGACTACCCTGCCCGCTCGATGCGGATGACCTGCGGCTTGTCGGTCAGGTGACCGTCCTTGGTGATGCCGTCGACGGCCTTGCGCACGGCCGCCTCGGTGGTCTCGTGGCTGACGAGGATCACCGTCTTCTGCGCCGCCGCCTCGCCGCTGACCGCATGCTGAACGATCGATTCCAGCGAAATATCGTTGTCGGCCATGCGCTTGGCGATCGCGGCGAAGACGCCGATGCGATCATGCACGGTCAGCCGGATGAAGTAGCCGCCGGCATGGCTGCGCATCTGCGCCTTCTTGTAGGGCCTGAGCTCCTTCGCCGGCAGGCCGAAGACCGGACCGTGCTGGAAGCCGGGCCGGCTCTTAGCGATGTCGGCGATGTCGCCGATGACGGCCGAGGCAGTGGCGTTGCCGCCGGCGCCGGGGCCTGAAAGCAACAATTCGCCAAGAATGTCGGTCTCGATCGCCACCGCATTGGTGACGCCATGCACCTGCGCGATGACGGAAGCGGTCGGCACCATGGTCGGGTGCACGCGCTGCTCGATGCCGCTTTCGGTGCGCTGGGCAACGCCGAGCAGCTTGATCCGGTAGCCGAGATCGCCGGCCGCACGGATGTCGGCCTGGGTGATGTTGGAAATGCCTTCCATATAAATGTCGTTGGCGGCGATCTTGGTGCCGAAGGCAAGGCTGGTCAGGATCGACAGCTTGTGCGCGGTGTCGTGGCCCTCGATGTCGAAGGTCGGATCAGCCTCGGCGTAACCCAGTCGCTGCGCGTCCTTCAGGCAGGCGTCGAACGAAATGCCCTCGGCCTCCATGCGGGTGAGGATGTAGTTGCAGGTGCCGTTGAGAATGCCGAACACGCGATTGACCGAATTGCCGGCCATCGCCTCGCGCATCGTCTTGATGACCGGAATGCCGCCCGCCACCGCCGCCTCGTAGTTGAGCAGCACGCCCTTCTTCTCGGCGATCTCGGCCAGCGCCACGCCATGCTTGGCGAGCAGCGCCTTGTTGGCGGTGACGACGTGGCGGCCGGCTTCGAGCGCCGCCTTGACCGACAGGCGCGCCGGCCCCTCGTCGCCGCCGATCAGTTCGATGAACACGTCGATGTCGGCGATCTGTGCCATCTTGACCGGATCGTCGAACCATTTTGCGGCGCTGACATCGACGCCACGGTCGCGTTTCGGGTCACGCGCGGAAACCGCCGACACGACGATGTCGCGCCCGCATTGCCGGGTCAGCTCCGCTGCCTTGTCGCGCAGCACCCGCGCCACCGATGCGCCGACCGTGCCAAGTCCGGCAATTCCAACACGCAGAGCTTCAGCCATGGAAGGCGACGTCCCTCAAAATCAGATCGAATTTTTGCTTACCGGTGGGCGGACAGCGGCACCACATTGTTGGGCTGCTTGGCGCTGGTCGACAGGAAGCGCTTGATGTTGCGCGCCGCCTGGCGGATCCGGTGCTCGTTCTCGACCAGCGCCAGGCGCACGAAATCGTCGCCATGTTCGCCGAAGCCGACACCGGGCGCCACCGCCACATCGGCGTGCTCGATGAGCAGCTTGGAGAATTCGAGCGAACCGAGATGCTTGAACGGTTCGGGGATCGGCGCCCAGGCGAACATCGAGGCGGCGGGAGCTGGAATGTTCCAGCCGGCGCGCCCGAAGGAATCGACCATCACGTCGCGGCGCTTGTGGTAGACCTCGCGCACCTCGGCGATATCGGCGCCGTCGCCGTTGAGCGCATGGGCCGCGGCCACCTGGATCGGCGTGAAGGCGCCGTAGTCGAGATAAGACTTCACCCGGGTCAACGCCGAAATCAGTCGCTCATTGCCGACGGCAAAACCCATGCGCCAGCCGGGCATGGAGAAGGTCTTCGACATCGAGGTGAATTCGACGCAGACATCGATGGCGCCCGGCACCTGCAGCACCGAAGGCGGCGGGTTGCCGTCGAAATAGATCTCCGAATAGGCAAGGTCGGACAGGATGATGATGTCGTTCTTCTTCGCGAACGCCACCACGTCCTTGTAGAAGTCGAGCGACGCGACCAGTGCCGTCGGGTTCGACGGATAGTTGAGGATCAGCGCCAGCGGCTTCGGGATCGAGTGGCGAACGCCGCGTTCCAGCGCTGGAATGAAACCATCGTCCGGCTCGACCTGCAGCGAGCGGATGACGCCGCCCGACATGATGAAGCCGAAGGCGTGGATCGGATAGGTCGGGTTCGGGCACAGGATGACGTCGCCAGGCGCGGTAATCGCCTGCGCCATGTTGGCGAAGCCTTCCTTCGAGCCGAGCGTGGCCACCACCTGCGTGTCGGGGTTGAGCTTCACGCCGAAGCGGCGCTGATAATAAGCCGCCTGGGCGCGGCGCAGGCCGGGAATGCCGCGTGAGGAGGAATAGCGATGCGTGCGCGGATCGCGCACCACTTCGCACAATTTGTCGACAATGGCCTTGGGCGTCGGCAGGTCCGGATTGCCCATGCCGAGGTCGATGATGTCGGCGCCGCGCGAACGGGCGCTGGCCTTGAGCCGGTTGACCTGCTCGAACACGTAAGGCGGAAGCCTGCGGACCTTGTGAAACTCTTCCATGGCAGTTCCAGACAGCAAAAGGGGCTATGGGCGCGCGCTATATACTCATTTGCAGGTAGGGTCGAGGGCGGGATCACATTTGCCTTCGATCTGCTTCAGCGTCTGCGGACCATGTTTCGTGGCCAGGTCCGCCAAAGCCGCCTGATTGGAGACCGCAGCGCCGCCGCCGCTTTTGGCGCCCTGCGCGCCGCCATCAGCCTTGAGTTCGGCGAGCTTGGCGTTCGTCTCGGCCTGCGTCAGCTGCTTGTTCGCCACTTTGGGCGGGACGTTGAGGTTCGGAAAGGTGCCGGTATCCTTTGGACCTGCATTGTCGGCCATCGGCACAGGAGCGTTGGTATTCGTGCTCGAACACCCGGCGATCCCCAAAAGCACGATCGCCGCGCCGATGCGGCAAAAGCGTGCGGCATCAAAAAAAACAGTCTCGCCAATATTAATCGTCATATTGTTTCCTTGGCAGCCGCGGTAGAGCGAGATTGGACCCTGTCGGATGTCCCATGTTAATATGTCAAGAAAACGCTTCCGGAGGAACCCCGCGAACCATGTCCAAAACACCCGATTCGGGCAAAACGGAAGATGACGAGCCTTCGACCGTCGAGCAATATCTGGTGAAGGATCCGGAGCGCTTCGCGTTGAACATGGCGCGCATGATCGAGCAGGCCGGCAAGGCGGCGTCCGCCTGGGCCGAACCGCGCGAGCGCGGCGAAGTGCGCGACCACGTCGCCGAGCCGGTCGTCGACATGGTCAAGACGTTTTCCAAGCTGAGCGAATACTGGCTCGCCGACCCGCAGCGCGCGCTCGAAGCACAGACGCGGCTGTTCGCCGGCTACATGACCGTGTGGGCAAACGCCATCCAACGCGTCAGCCCCAACGCCGAAGGCCCCGACGACGCCGTCAAGCCGGAGCGCGGCGACAAGCGTTTCCAGGACCCGGAATGGGGCCGCAACGCCTTCTTCGATTTCCTCAAGCAGGCCTATCTGGTCACCTCGCGCTGGGCGTCCGAACTGGTCGAGCACGCCGAAGGTCTGGACGAGCACACCCGCCACAAGGCGAGCTTCTACGTCAAGCAAGTGTCCAATGCCATCTCGCCGTCGAATTTCATCCTGACCAACCCCGAGCTTTTCCGCGAGACCGTCGCTTCCAACGGCGAGAACCTGGTGCGCGGCATGAAGATGCTGGCCGAGGATATCGCCGCCGGCAAGGGCGACCTGAAACTGCGCCAGGCCGACTATTCGCCCTTCGAGATCGGCAGGAACATCGCCACCACACCCGGCAAGGTGGTCGGCCGCAGCGATGTCGCCGAGATCATCCAGTATGATCCGGCGACCGAGACGGTGCTGAAACGCCCGTTGCTGATCTGCCCGCCCTGGATCAACAAGTTCTACATACTCGACCTCAACCCGCAGAAATCCTTCATCCGCTGGGCGATCGAGCAGGGCCACACCGTCTTCGTCATCTCCTGGATCAATCCGGACGAGCGCCACGGCGCGAAGGGATGGGAAGCCTATATCAGAGAAGGCCTGCAATATGGCCTCGACACGATCGAGGAGGCGACCGGCGAGCGCGATGTCAACGCGATCGGCTACTGCGTCGGCGGTACGCTGCTGGCGGCGGCGCTAGCTCTGATGGCACAGGAAGGCGACGACCGCATCAAGTCGGCGACCTTCTTCACCACGCAGGTCGACTTCACCTATGCCGGCGACCTGAAAGTCTTCGTCGACGAGGAACAGGTCGCGGCGGTGGAGAAGTCGATGAACGAGAAGGGCTATCTCGACGGCACCAAGATGGCGACCGCCTTCAACATGCTGCGCTCCGGCGACCTGATCTGGCCCTATGTCGTCAACAACTACATGCGCGGCAAGGATCCCCTGCCCTTCGACCTGCTCTACTGGAATGCCGACTCGACCCGCATGGCGGCGGCCAACCATTCCTTCTACCTGCGCAATTGCTATCTCGAGAACAACCTCTCGCGCGGCAAGATGGAACTGGCGGGGCATACGATCTCGCTCGGCGATATCACCATTCCGGTCTACAACCTCGCCTCGCGGGAAGATCACATCGCGCCGGCGCTGTCCGTTTTCCTCGGCTCGAAATATTTCGGCGGCAAGGTCGACTATGTGATGGCGGGATCGGGCCACATTGCCGGTGTCGTCAATCCGCCCGCCTCCGGCAAGTACCAGTATTGGTCCGGCGGCAAACCGGAAGGCGATTTCGGCCAATGGATTGCCACGGCCGCTGAGCATCCCGGGTCGTGGTGGCCGCACTGGCAAAGCTGGATCGAGGCCAAGGACGACACCCGCGTGCCTGCCCGCAAACCCGGCAAGCATATGAAAACCTTGGGCGATGCTCCCGGCAGCTATGTGAAGGTGCGTGTGTAACGGACTGTAATGTCTGGTGAGTTGACGGCCCGTCAAAAGCGGGCGAAATGGTGTCGTCAACCATCAAGCAGCCGTAATTCGGCAATCGCTGCAAAAATACTTCCAGGCTTGCGGATTTGACACAGGTCTCGTTTCCGGATCGGAGACAAAGGTGACCTTGGACAGCGACTTCCAGTGCTGCGCCAAGGACGTACCGACCGGACATCGAGGGGGAATTTGACTTTGAAATCAGCAGGATGGAGCCTCGCAAAGGGAGAACGCAGCGCCATCTTGGCAGCGCTCTGCTGTGTGCTCCTGGCCTCCTGCACATCGGCCGGCGACCCGACAATGTCGGTCGGAATGCCCGGCTACAATGCCTCCGCCTCCGACGTTAACGCGGCCGCCACCGGCAAGCCCATCGCCTCCGCCGATTCGACTTCGCAGACAACGGCCACGCAAACGACCGTGATGAGCGAAGGCGACACCGCGCTCCCCGAAAAAGTCGCTTACGTACCGATCGCCAAGCCGCAAGCAGCCTTTCCGCTGATAACGCCGGCCGGCGCTGAAACGATCGCGGGACAAACGCCGCAGGCCTTGCAGCAGCCGGCCCAGACGGCGCAGCAGACAGACGCGGTCGCCCAGAAGATCGCCGCCGCCGATGCCGCGGTGACAACGCCAAAGCCGGCCGCGGCGCCGGTGATGAACAATCCGGTCTATGTGACCGCGGGTGAGGCGCCACAAGCCGAGGCGCCAAAGAAACGTGGCTTCCTGGCCTCGATGTTCGGCGCCACGCCCGCTTCGGCCACACCGGCTCCGCTCATCAACACGCGATCGGGCGAACAGCCGACCGCACAGGCCAAACCCGCGGCGGCGGCAAAGCCGATCATCACGTTGGCCTCGGCCGACTCCCCGGCAAAGCCGATACAGTTGGCCTCGACCGGTGACGACGCCGGTCATATCACCGGCAGCGATGCCTTGCCTGGTGTGCGCCAGACCGCCCTGTTCGAGATCAAGCGAAAATCCGGCCTCGACGACGAAAGCGACGTCGACCTCAATGAGGACGAGGGTCCAATCGGCGGCAGCTATCAGGTTGCGTCCGCCGCCGGCATGGCCCGGCTCGCGCCCAACGGCTTGCTGAAGCAGAACGAAAGCGTCGATGTCGCCTGCCTGAAGCCGTCGCTGGTGCGCGTGCTGAAGACGATCGAAGGCCATTATGGCCGCAAGATGGTGGTCACGTCAGGCTACCGCGACCCTGCCCGCAACCGCCGCGCCAACGGCGCCAAGAACTCGCTGCACATGTACTGCGCCGCCGCCGACATTCAGGTGCCCGGCGTTTCCAAATGGGAACTGGCGAACTACATCAGGACCATGCCCGGCCGCGGTGGCGTCGGCACCTATTGCCATACCGAATCGGTACATGTCGACGTCGGACCCGAGCGCGACTGGAACTGGCGCTGCCGCAGGCGAAGCGGCGGTGGTGACGGCTGAACGGCGCGATTTGACGGGCCAGAGCAGCCAGGTCGTGCCATCAATATCGTTCCAGTGGACTTTCCACATTGGCCCGAGCATCCCCCAACTTCGTCATCCACGGGCGGAGCAGGAGCGAAGCGCCGTCGCGAAGACCCGAGGATCCTGTGTGACCTTGGTTGAAGGGCGCAGCCGAGCAGAATTCCGCACCGTTGCAACGCCTTGAAGTCGCGGCATGGATTCTAGGTCTGCGCCGCGTCGCTTTGCTCTTTGCTCCGCCCTGGAATAACGAAGCAATGGGCGTTTTCGCTAGTCACCAAGCCGCGCGGTGGGTGATGAAGCCCCCGATTCCAAAGCCTCGGAAAAAAGTTGTCCAAGCCGGCACCTGACGGGTTGCCGGTTGCGCACAACGTCAGTATAAGCCGCTTCGTCTGAGCGCGCCCATCGTCTAGCGGTTAGGACACCGCCCTTTCACGGCGGTAACAGGGGTTCGATTCCCCTTGGGCGTACCAGACCTTTCAAACACTTTGCGACCTCCCTGTCCTTACTGTCCAATTTTTGGGCCGATTCCAAGGAATCGGTCAGAATGGCAAAGCAAACAATTTCGCGTGCACGATGGGCGTCACCCGCGCCTAATCCGGCAGGTCTGATGCGGCGGACCTTTCAGAGATACGCCATCCCGTCACCGGGCATGTCGCCGTCTGCGCCGAACCCTTTGGCTTCGGCTTCGGGGTGATCTCCTCGACCCGAGCCCTCGCGCGCCATCGTGAAGCATCGCCTGCTCCGGCGCCTGGGCTTCACCTTCATCCTGCGTAGTCAGGATACTGCGCCCGTGCGCCTTGTCGAAGACGCTGACGAGGTAGGCCAGCTTGTCGGTCATTGGCCGGGATCGGTGCTGTTGAGGCTGCACATGCGGATCAGCCAGCGTCCGCCAGCAGCCTGTCGCTCAAAAACGCTGAGTGAAGTTCCGTTCCCGGTCGCCTCACCCTCCGAATAGGCCGCAAGAGACCATGCCAGTTGCCCGGATGCCCCCGCCTCCAATATGGCTAATGTTTTGTCGGGGGTGGCGTATTGGGTCCAGACGCCATGCAGCGCCTCTATCGCCGCGCGGCCGCGAGCCGGCGGCGCATAGGGAGAATGCAATTCCGCGTCAGAGGTGAATACCGCCGCACAACCGGCAGCATCGCCGGCCCGATAAGCCGCAACGTAGATCTCCCAAAGCTCCTGCAGTTCGTCGCGGATCGACATCATTTCGCCGGTAAGGCTGCTCCTTCATTCGTATGCTGCAATTACATTAGCATGTGCACATATATTGACCAGCCGGCGTCGCTGTTGCTCACAAAACAGCCCGTCGGTTAGGCCCGACCTCCTCGGGCGCCTGTTGGCCTGCCCAGCCGTGGGCGGCGGCGCCGGTCCATCCCATGACAGGCCGGCCGCGAGTTCATTTGCATTTTAGCTAATTGAATGTGAGATGGTCGTGAAATTCCGAGCGGGGGCTCATGACCACAGACATTTTTCTGACCGCTATCGCGGCATTCTCGATACTCGTTCCGCTGTACTTTATCCTCAGGTGAGGCGTTAAGCCGCCTGATTGGCGCACCAGCGCGCGTCTCCCGCTGGCGCTGTCCTACGCGGCAGAGGCTTCCCGCGCGTCCTGGCGCCGCCTATGGCCAGTCGCTGTGTCTCTGGTTGCACCTGCACTCTGCTAGAACGCAGAAACCTCGCCGCTCCATTTGCGAAGCGGCGAGGCCTGCCCCAACCTCGCCCCAATTGCCGGTCCCAACAGCCGGCTTCGCAGACAATGCAATTGTTGTGCCAGCGACAATTGATCTATTACGGGACAGAAGGACCGGTCGCCGCTACGCGGCCGCATCGTCCGGCCTGCTCAGGCGCCGCCCACTAGGCGCGATCGATTTCGAGGCCGACGGCGCCTTCTTTCCAGGAACCCTCACAAAGCCCGCCCTTTCGGCGGTAACAGGGGTTCGATTCCCCTTGGGTGCACCAGACTTTCGTGTACTGAGCTCCACCCCCTATTTGCCGAATATCTCAGCCGCCCTTGCCTTGAGTCCCGGAGCAACCGCATCAACCATCTTATTAGCAAGCGCTTGTGTTCCTCATAAAGCCGGATCATGATCCAAACCATCAGGTCGCTGAAGGGGTAGAGCGCCATGGAACTGAGCTGTTATGATCCGAGCGGGAGCATTTTTGCATCACCCGCCTTCCTTAACCTCACAGCTGTTTTCATCATTCTGGCCGCCTTCGCCGTTGCGCGCCTGATTGCAATGTCACGCGCGGATTCTCTCGACCAGCTTCGGTTCGCGCCGATCCAAGCCGCAAGTTGAGGACTGTCGTTCCTTGCCTTCAGCAGCCATGCTCTCGACGGTGTGCGCAATAGCCAAATTGTGGGGGCGCCATCTTGTTCGTTGATTACTACGAACTCCTGGAAATCAGCCCGAATGCCAACTCGGAAACGATAGAACGGGTATTCCGCTATTTTGCAATGCGCTACCATCCTGACAACCAGGACACCGGCGATGAGTCACGCTTTAGCGAAATCCTGGAAGCCCACAATGTGCTCAAGGATCCTGTGAAGCGCGCGCAATATGATATCCGGCACAAAGACCATTTGAATCTGCGAACGGAGCTGATTGGGGAAGCCAGCAACAACACAACCATCGAACGCGATGTGGCCATTCAAGCGAAATTGCTCTCGCTGCTCTATGTCAAACGCCGGCAAGACGTAAACAATCCCGGCATTGGCGATACAGAAATCGAACGTTTGTCAGGCTGTCCACGAGAACATCTTGAGTTTCATCTCTGGTACCTGAAAGCCAAGGGCTGGATTGGAAGGATCGAGAACGGAACCTACGCGATCACCGTGGAAGGCATCGATCGCGCCAATTCCGAACATCGCCGTGACACCACAATAAGACTGCTGGACCATGCCGGCTGAAACGAGGAAGCTCGCGTCAGCGCCGTATGTCACTAACCGCCGACCAGCGGCACGCTGACGGTGGTGGCGTAGTTGATCGGAAAGGTGTTGAGGTAAGGAAAATCGACGACGAAGGCATAGGTGGCGGTCAGATGCGCCATGCGGAAACCGCCGCTTGCCGGGTCGATGGCGATCGTCACGTTCACATCCTTCAGACCCAAGGCCTGCAATTTCTGTGTGGCGATCGATTGGATGTCAGCCTGGGTCAGCGTGTTCTGAAGCTGCAGCGAGCGCGATGATGTCTCCAGCGTATAGCGAACGCTGGACACCGAATGCATCGACCAGCCCAAGGCGAAGATCCCGAACAGCAATATGATGAGGAACGGTGCGATCAGCGCGAACTCCAACCCGGCCCCGCCCGATCGATCTCGCCGGAAGGCGCCTTGCCTGGCGCAATTCCAGGAAAAGTGTGAGCCGGTTGTCCAGGGAAAAGCGCGCAGCGCTTTCGCTTGGGAATCGCGGCTAGACAAAGAGCTAGGGCGTTTCGCCATTTCCGCGAAACGGTGAGACGCCCTAGCGAACACGGATCACCTCCAGATGGCCGATGACGCTGGGAGCGGAAAAGACGCCGAAGGTGAAGGGCGGCGTCCAGGTGGCCGATGCCTGGATCTGAACATAGACCGACGGCACCTTTGGTCCGCTGCACAGAGTGGAGGCGTCGACCACGGTCGTCCCGCACATATAGATCCGGCTTAGCGTGACCTGGCCGTCCGCCGGCCGTTTCTCCCAGCTCGAAATGGCAACGGCCTGCGTCGCCGTATCATCGGTCGATCCTTCCATGATCAGGTTCGCGGCGGTCTTGACGCCGGCACGCATCGACAGCGAACTCGTCACATAGGACCAGCCGTCTATGATACCGAGCAGCGCCGCGCACAGGAAAGGCAGGACCATCGCGAACTCGACCGCGGCAACGCCCGTATCGTCGCCAAGGGTCGGCTTTGATCGGCGTTCCACGGGCGGCTACTCGACCAGCGCGACGGACTGCGTCGCCGGAATGTCGCGCATTCCGAGGCTCGTGCAATCCTGGCTGATGGTGGAGTTGCCGGACCATTGGATCGTACTGGCGACAACCTGGGTGCAGCCGCTGTTGCCCGAGAAGTTGCCAAGGTAGCTGACTTGCTGTTTGGGGAAGTAAATAGCCCCGGTCAGCAGCGAGTCTGCAGTGCCGTTGAATGTGCTGGATGCGCTGTTGCCGGTCCTATCGCCGTAGAACAGCACGCCGGAATAAGTGCCCGAGGTCGGTGCGCTGAGCTGCACGGAGGCATTGCCATTCATGCTGACGGTCGAACTGCCCGACATGAAGATGGTCACTCCGCTGCCGGTGACCACTGCGTTGGCGTTGATCTTGAAGTTGCCTTGGACGACATAGACGCCGGGCGAAAGCGTGACATTGCCCTTCAGCGTCATGCCGCTGCAATAGGTACCTGGACTGAGCGTCGCCTTGTTGTCGTTCTGGCAGGGGTTCGAGGCGGCAGGGGTCGGCAGGCCGGCGAATGGATCGGCTGCAGGCAGCGCCTGGGTAATCGGAGCCGCACAGACGGTCGTTACGGGGTTGCTGAGAGAGACACCGCCCGCTGATATCAGGCAATCGACATTGAGGGCCGCCGAGCCCTGAAGCTTGATGGCGTCCGAGGCGATCGAATTGGCCATGACAACGCAGTGGGAGAACTTGACGCTGGTGTTGCCGGAAAACAGCACCGCCTGCGAAGTGGATGGATCGAGCGCGAGCGCGCAGGCCTTGGAGGCGTCGGTGATAAGCGCTACCGCCCTCGCCTGTTCGGGAACCTGGCCTTGTGTGAAGATCGAGGTGAATATCCGGTCGAGCTTCTGACCGACGATCACCTCGACCGCTTTCTTCGTCGTATTCGGCCCAGACGCCGGCGGCGTGTTGACGACGATCGTGCCTGAACCCAGCCCATTGGTCGCGGCCGACTGGGTCGCCGCCGCGACGATCGTCGGCTGGTCGGACCCTGATATCTGTTCGAGTGCGCCGGCATAGGCCGCGGCGTCGGCCGTCGCTTGCAGTCTGAGGCTGTTGTAGTACCAGTAGGACGTCTCCACGCCAAAGCCGGCCGCGCCGACGACGATCGGCAGGCTAAGGGCGAAGATGGTGGCAACATTCGCCCGTGTGCTCCGGCATATACCGGTCGCCATGATCCGAATTCGGGTGAAGCAATTGAAAATCATAACTTAAATTAGAAAGCATGCATATATGAAGGAACGGCTAAAAAGTTCGGTTCATTTTTGATGACGGCTTCGATTGGCTTCAAACAGTGGGTCGTCGGCTGATCGGTGCATGCAGACGTCGCGATGAGCAAGAAACTCACACGGCGCTTGACGTCAGCACGGCGCGGCACCTTCCGCCTGGGCAAAAGCCCTCGAACTACATGTTGCTGGCAGGACGAATTGGAGGCGGTGGGCGATGCGCGGGCTTTGGCCGCGATCTAAAGGGAATGTCCGCCAAGGATGCGCGAATAGGCTTGATGGACAGCGATAGGGCATTGCCACGGCGCTTCAGCAGCCCAGCTGATATCCTGGCAACGAGGTCTCGTATTTCCATGGGCGCTCCTCCCGAGCAACCCCCGCCACCTTATTATTAGCAACGAAGCGAATTCTCCGCATTCAACTTTGATGTATCGAGGTCGCGCGATGTCGCTTCGATGTCAGCCTCATCGAACGCCATCTCCGCCCGTTGACGGTGACCGCGTCCTCGGCCGTCCCTGGACAACCAAGGCGCAGCCCGATGCTGCCTGGAAGGAAATATTTTCTTCAGGCGGAAAGAATTGGAACCGACTTAGTCGCCAGTCCAGCCGAAAGCTCTCTCTGTACGGCCAGGAAAAACCTGCGCACTTCATCACTGGCGGTTGCTCTGTCCCTGCCCGACCCGACAACCAGGTCAAGCAACTCGGCCGCTTTAGCCCGCCAGAACGAGGCTGCCGGCTCGCCATGCAGATTGTCTAGCCTAGCTGCAACTTCCCTGACCAAGAACAGCTGACGGTCGATCGGGAATGCACGGACTTTTTCTGGGGACATCTTCCAAACCTGAACTGGCGCAACGAATCAACCATTGCTGAACAAGCAATGGCGTAGCCGCCAAGGTGGAAACGGAAGCTTAACGCCGCTGTCGATGCATCATCGTGCGAGGAAATGCAGATGACGATCCAGGCACGAGATCACCACGCACATTCAAGCCAAGTTGGTTGAGAAAGCGGAGTTGGTCGATCGGAACAGGCGAAGCAGCCCTCAGGCCCGCAGCACGCTTGCCTCGCCGCCACGCTTACGCGGCGCCATCATGTCGCTGGCCATCAGTCCGGTGACGCGGCAGAACGCCATGAACGCCCGGCAGGCATCCTCGGTCTTGACCACGTCCACCGTGGCGCCGAAGCAGGCATTGAAGGCTTTCTGATACACCGGTCCCTGCCGGGGCGCCGGCCAGTCCTGGAGGAAATCCAGCGCCTGCTCGACGCTGTAAATCTCCTCGACGGGCAAGCCGGGGCCTTGCGCAATGCGCACCGGCACCTCGAATTGCAATCTATCCATCCGCAATCTCCCGAACCCCGTCGCCCCGGCAACGCCGTTCGTCGTCAAAAGTTGCTTTGTCCACTCAGTGCCACGCAAATGTGTCGTCACTGCGGAAACGGCCGTTTTTGCTGCGGACAGGCCGAGGAAAGTCCTGCCGGCACCAGCCAGTCCGGCAGAACTTTTCACTCGACGGCGCCACTATTGATTGGCCGGGTCGGTCTCCGCATCGAAAGCCATGCGCACCACCGTCAAGAGAACATAGGCCGACGGCAAGGCGAACAGGGCACCAAGGACGAGCGCCCCGGTTCCCGACAGATAGAGCGTCTCGGCGATCGCCCAATAGATGGTTCCGATACAGATGAACGCCTGGACGGACAGAAAGGAAGCAGCCGAGGCCGCACGCGTCAGGCTTTTGAATGTCTTGATACGTTGTTGCATTGCATGATCCGGAAATGACGCGCCACGCAACCCATGCACGGCTGAAGGCTGCCGCACGGGTCGCGACGCAAATGAATTGGAATGGAGATGAACGTGCGGTCCTGGACCGCTCAGACCTGCGTGGACGGCGGCGCACGCGGCTGGTTGGTGCTCGCACGGGGAGCGGAACCCGTGCCTGATCGAGCAACGGCAGCGGCCGGGGAAATCCGGTCCAAATAAAGGAGAATGGCTTGCGGAGCCGGCAGGGCCGGATGAGAGCCGGTGAACTTGGCCAGCACCGGCCGGGCTGCGCGAACCTCCAGCGCCTGCGCCTTGTTGGTGACACGCAGCAGCGCCGCGACCTCGCCCGACCGTTCCAGGCCAACGCTGGAGCCGGTCTGGGCAGGGTCCGCGAAAGTGGGAACATCGGGCCGGCCAAGGCACAGCATCGCCAGCAGCACCAGGCCAATCAGACATGAGCAGGCTGCCGTCAGCGACGCTTCAAGCGATCTGGCACGCTCGGGCAATGGACGCGATATCCAAAACATACGCCCGCCTAGCGCACGATGGCCGGAAAGGAAAGCAACCGCGCAAAAACCGATGGAAATTGCCCCGACGGGACGAATATCCCGCCGGCCAAGGCCGCATCAGCCAGTTCTTCCTTGAACCTTTTGCCCTCAAGTGCCAAATCTGGCGGAATACTCACGCCAGAATTCCTGCAGCGCTCACCCTTCTATACGGACAAAATGGTCACCTATCTCGACGCCGCCACGGCCCCTCTCAGAAACACCGGCCAGATCCGCCTCTATGGCGAGGACGGTTTTGCTGGCATGCGCAAGGCATGTGACCTCACCGCCCGTTGCCTGGACGCGCTGGTGCCGATGGTCGCGCCCGGCGTCACCACGGACGCCATCGACCGTTTCGTCTTCGAGTTCGGCATGGATCACGGCGCGCTGCCGGCGACGCTCAACTATCGCGGCTACACGAAATCGTCCTGCACCTCGATCAACCACGTCGTCTGTCACGGCATTCCCGACAACAAGCCGCTGAAGGATGGCGACATCGTCAACATCGACGTCACCTACATTCTCGATGGCTGGCATGGCGATTCCTCGCGCATGTATCCGGTAGGCACCATCAAGCGCGCGGCCGAACGCCTGCTCGAGGTCACCCATGAATGCCTGATGCGCGGCATCGCCGCTGTCAAGCCGGGTGCCCGCACCGGCGCCATCGGCGCCGCCATCCAGACTTTTGCCGAAGCGGAGCGCTGCTCGGTGGTGCGCGACTTCTGCGGCCATGGCGTCGGCCAGCTCTTCCACGACGCCCCGAACATCCTGCACTATGGCAGCGCCAATGAGGGCGTCGAGATGCGGCCCGGCATGATCTTCACCATCGAGCCGATGATCAATCTCGGCCGGCCGCATGTGAAGGTGCTGTCGGATGGCTGGACGGCGGTGACGCGGGACCGTTCGCTGTCGGCACAGTACGAGCACACGATCGGCGTGACCGACACCGGCTGCGAGATTTTCACGCTCTCGCCCAAGAACCTCGACCGGCCCGGGCTGCCGGCCTGATATTATAATACGTCGGGCGACCGTCTTGCCCGACTGATTGGCTGGATGCGGGGGCTGATGGGGAAGGCCAGCGACGACGATGAGCGGAGTTTCTTCGCCGAAGTGCCGGTTCGGCCCGCGGTGAAGGCGAGGCCCGTTCCAGCTGAAAAGCCTGGATATCTCGGCCACCGCGACCGTTTGCGCGAGCGCTTTGCTTCGGCCGGTCCAGACGCCCTGCCCGACTATGAACTTCTGGAGCTCTTGCTCTTCCGGCTGATCCCGCGCGCCGACACCAAACCGGCCGCCAAGGCATTGCTGGCGCGCTTCGGTACGCTGGCCGAAGTGCTTGGCGCTCCCGTAAACCTGCTGCAGGAGGTCAAGGGCATCGGCTCGGCGGTGGCGTTCGACCTGAAGGTTGTCGCTGCGACAGCGCAACGCATGGCGCATGGCGAGGTGCACGGCCGCGAAGTCCTTTCGTCCTGGACGCAGCTCCTCACCTATTGCCGCTCAGCCATGGCCTTCGAGGCGCGCGAGCAGTTCCGCATCCTGTTCCTCGACAAGAAGAACGCGCTGATCGCCGACGAGGTGCAGCAGACCGGCACTGTCGACCACACGCCCGTCTATCCCAGGGAAGTGGTCAAGCGCGCGCTCGAACTGTCAGCCACCGCGATCATCCTGGTCCACAACCACCCGTCAGGCGACCCGACGCCATCGCGCGCCGATATCGAGATGACGAAAGAGATCGTCGAAGCGGGCAAACGGCTGGGCATCGGCGTGCACGACCACATCATCATCGGGCGTAAGGGATACGCCAGCATGAAGGGCCTGCTGCTGATCTAGGGCAACGACCAATATGGCGACCACGCCGTCTTCGCCGAGAGCAAAGCCATGGCGTTCCTGCCTGACGTATTCGGCCAGGCTTTTCGTCATCGACTTTCCGTATTCCGCCGCGTTTCCGACCGACATTGGCTGACAGCCAGGACCATGGTCCCGGCCGGTATGGGACTTCAGTAGCACAGCGACTTCACGGTGCCTATTTGCATGAAATATCAATAAGTTAAGCCACAGGCCATTATCAGACTCGCGCATTGCGACCGCATTTGTCTAAAGTTTACTCCGTACGATTAGTGGATTCTCATATTACGCTGATCTAGCGCGGTTGGGCGGAGGTGGCGATTCCCCGAGGAGGCACCATGACAAACCGAAAAACCCTGTTCGCGGCGCTTGCCGCATTGGCGCTCCTGGCGTCGCCGGCGCTCGCCGGGGCCGGCGGCAACGGGCACGGTGGCGGCCACGGTGGCGACCACGGCAATGGCAATGGCAATGGCGGTGGCAATGCTGGCGGCAATGGCAAAGGCAACAGCGGTGCCTCGCATGGCAAGTCTGCGTCGGCCCCGGGACGTGTTGGCAAGGTGGATGCTGACGCAACGACCGACACCACGGTCGACACGACCCAGGTCGCATCCGTGCCGAAGGAGAAAAACATCCATGCCAAACTCGGCCGGCTGAATTCGCTGCAGCGCAACATCAACGCCTATATGAATTCCAAGAGCACGAAGTTCGCTGCCCTCCAGGCCTTCGTGACACAGTCGGCGAAAGCCAAGGTTGCCCAGGCCGCGGCTGAGACGGCAGCCGCCACGGCCGCCGCCGCGCAGGCCCAACTGGATAAGCTGGATGCGCAGCTGACGGCGCTGCAGGCTGATCCGAATACCACGGCTGCGCAGATCCAGGCTGTGAAAGATCAGATCACCGCCCAGCAGGCCGTTGTCGACGCCGACAACGCAGCGGCGGACCAGGCTGAGGCGGCGGCTGCCACGGCGACCGTCGGCACCGACAAGGCATCGCTCGATGCCGCGCTGACGGACATGGCCAACAAGCCCGTCGACGACGACGTCACCGCCTGGGCCGAAGGCGTCCTTGCAGACAAGATCGACCAGATGGCTACCAAGATCGAAGCGCAGACGACGCCTTAGGCGTCGACCAGAACGGCAATAGCAAGGCCGCCGGCGGCCTTGCTATTTCTTGACCATCGAGAAAAAACTCGCACCCTCGGTCCTGTCAGACACGAAATGCAGATCGTCGCGCGTGGCGACATCGGCCTGCCGACCGGTCTTGGCAACATGCCGACCGTCAGTTTCGGCCCTGGGGGAACGACCCAGCCCGTCAGCCGCCAAATCGCGGCTCTGGAACGCCGGAAACGCCCAAGCCGGTGATGGCGAACAGGCTGCCGCGCAGGACACCGTCGCCGGGAAAGCGCGGCAGCGGCGGCTTGGCCATCGAGGTGACATAGAGCGTGTCGAGCTTCGGCCCGCCGAACATCACGCTGGTGATCTTCTTCACCGGCATGTCGATGATGCGATCGACGGTGCCGTCCGGCGCGTAGCGCACCAGGCGACCGTCATAGACCAGGGCATTCCAAAGATACCCCTGCGCATCGACGGTCGAGCCGTCGGCCGCGCCGCCCTTGCTTGTGTCGACACGCACGAAGGTACGGCGGTTGGTGGCAGCGCCGGTAGCAATGTCGTAGTCGTAGGCCCAGATCTCGCCCGTCCAGGTATCGGCGAAATAGAAGGTGCGGTCGTTCGGGCTCCAGCAGGGGCCGTTGGAGCAGATGATGCCAGAATCGATCCTGGTGACGGAGAAATCCGGATCGAGCCGGTACAGCCCGCCAGAAGGGCCCTCCTCCATCGTGTCCATCGAACCGGCGAAGAAACGGCCGCGCCGGTCGACCTTGCCGTCATTGAGACGGTTCATCGGCCTGTCCGGCTCTGGATCATGGATCAGCGTCACCTCGCCGGTGGCGAAATCGAGCAGGTGGAAGCCGCGCTGCAGCGACACGACCGCGCCGCTGCCGTCCTTGCGCAGCGCCATAGAGCCGATCTTCATCGGCACGTCCCAGGAGCGGATCTCGCGCCCATCGGCGGTGGCGCGGAACACGCGCCCGTCGAAACTGTCGATCCAGTAAAGGCGCTCCTGTTCGACGTCCCATAGCGGGCCCTCGCCCAACGTCGTCTTCACATCCACCACGACTTCGATCTTCATGCCATCCTCCTGTGTATCGGTGTGCAGCGATTGGCCGCGTCAGAAGGCGACCTTGTCGCCGCCCTTCAGCGACAGGATCTCGCGCGCCTCGTCAGGCGTCGCCACCTCCATGCCAAGCCCTTCGATGATCTTGCGCGCCAGCAAGACCTGTTCGGCGTTCGACTTGGCGAGCTTGCCCTTGCCGGCCCACAGACTGTCCTCCAGCCCAACGCGGATGTTGCCGCCGAGTGCTGCCGATTGCGCGGCGATGCGCAGCTGGCTGGCGCCGGCGCCCAGCACCGACCAGCGGAACTGGTCGCCGAACAGCCGGTCAGCGGTGCGCTTCATATGGGCGACGTCTTCGGGATGGGTGCCGATGCCGCCGAGCAGGCCGAACACCGACTGCACGAAGAACGGCGGCTTGACCAGCCCCCGATCGGCGAAATGGGCGAGGTTGTAGAGATGGGCGATGTCGTAGCACTCGAACTCGAAGCGCGTGCCATTGTCGTAGCAAGTCGCCAGAATGTATTCGATGTCCTTGAACGAGTTGCGGAAAACGAGGTCGCGCGTCGCCTCCAGATGCGGCTTTTCCCAATCGAACTTGAAGGTCTCGTACTTATCGGCGAGGTGATAGAGCCCGAAATTGATCGAGCCCATATTGAGTGAGGCGACCTCAGGTTTGAACTGGGCAGCCGGGCGCACGCGCTCCTCGACCTTCATGTACGGGCTGCCGCCTGTGGTGATGTTAATGGCGGCATTGGTCCCTTGCTTGACGCGCGGCAGGAAGCGGGCGAACGCCTCCGGCGTCTGGTCGGGCTTGCCGGTTTCCGGGTCTCGCGCATGCAGATGCAGGATCGCCGCGCCGGCCTCCGCCGCGGCGATCGCCTCCGAGGCGATCTGGTCCGGCGTGATCGGCAGATAGGGCGACATCGTCGGCGTATGGATCGCGCCCGTCACCGCGCAGGTGATGATGACCTTACCCTTGGCCGCCGATGCGCCTGATTTGCGGCTGGTCTCTTTCATTGTCCGAACTCCTGATCCGATTTCTTCTTGTGTGCCGCCAATGCCATCAGCCGGCGATCCCGCCAGACCTGCCGGTCACCCAGATTTTCCCTCGGCAGGCGCTCGCTGCGCTCGGCCTCGACCGTTTTCATGACGTCGCCTGCCCAGTCGACGCGGCGCAGCATCTGCGGGAAGATGTTGGAATAGATGCCCTGGTAACGATCGACATAGTCGCGCACGCCGCCGGGTGCGTTGAGGTCGATGGTCTCGAACGGTCCCATGAAGGACCAGCGCAGTGCCAAGCCATCGCGAATGCCGATATCGACATCCTCGACACTGCCGTAGCCGTCCGCGACAAGCCGGAAAGCCTCCTCCAGCAAGGCCCCTTGCAGGCGGTTCATGATGAAGCCGTCGAGCTCGCGCCTCATCACCAGCGGCGCGTGGCCGGCGTCGATGAGGAAGGCGCGCGTCTTCTCCAGCGTCTCGGCGGAGGTCCACGGCGCCGGCACCACCTCTGCCGCCGGAATGAGATAGGGCGGGTTGATCGGATGCACGACCAGGCAGCGGTGCCGCCCTTGCAGATGGTCGGTGAATTTCGACGGCAACAACGCGGAGGTGGAACTGGCGATGATCGTTTGCGGCCCGGCGAGCCTGTCGATCAGCGAGAACACCTCCCGCTTCACATCGAGGTTTTCTGGCGTGTTTTCCTGGACATGGGTTGCGCCGGCCAGCGCCTCCGCCAGCTCGGCAACGATGGCGATGCGGCCAAGCACGGTGTCGACGGATTGCCCGCGCAGCAGATCGTTCGCGGCGAGATCGCCGAGCACGCTCTCTATGTAGTCGCGCGCGCCGCCCGTCGCGGCAGGCGACTGATCCCACATGCGCACATCATGGCCGGCGCGGGCGAAGCTGATCGCCCAGGCCCGCCCGATGAACCCGCTTCCGACAATCGCGACATTGGCCATGGATTGGTCCTCAAAGTGTTTCGACGTTGCCGTCGACGCCGAGCGACTGGCCGGAAATGTTGATGCCCGCATCGGAGAGCAGGAACGCCACCATCGAGGCCACGTCATAGGGGCTGGTCATGCGGCGCAGCGAGATGTTCTCCAGATAGCGGCCCGTCATCTCCTCGTGGCTGATGCCGACCTGTTTGGCGCGTGCCGCGATGACGCTTTCGATGCGTGGCCCCTCGATGATGCCGGGCAGGATGGCATTGACCCTGATGCCGTGCGGCCCAAGCTCCTTGGCGAGGCTCTGAGTGAAACCGATAACGCCGAATTTGGCGGCCGAATAGGGCGTGCGGAACGCGTACCCATGGCGGCCGGCCGCCGACGACATGGACACGATCGAGCCGCCGCCTGCTGGCTTGATCAGCGGTACGGCGCGCCTTGCGCAGAGGAACTGGCCGGTGAGGCAGATATCGATGCAGCGCCGCCAGTCATCCGGTTCGATCTCGTCGACACCGCCTGTCGGCCCGGCAATGCCGGCGTTGTTGATCAGCGCGTCGAGCCCACCGAGTTTCTCCTTGACCGTCTCGAACAGCCGGTCGACGTCCTCGTCGCGCGAGACATCGGCCTTGACCGCCGCGACAAGGTCGATCTTGCCGGGAGCCGCGGCCAGCGCCTCGTCGGAGATGTCGCAGACGATGATGCGGGCGCCGAGCCGCGACAGCGTGTCGGCGATGGCGAAGCCGATGCCGCCGGCGCCAGCCGTCACCAGCACGCGCTGCCCTTTCAGTCCGGCCAGAAATTCGTCCGTCGATGCGGGTGCCTTTGCGCTCATCGTCCTGTCCTTTTCATTGCAGCCGCCGTTCGCGCAGCGCCATGACGGCGCCCAGAACGACCAGCCCGTAAAGAATTGCCCTGGTGGCGTAGGGCAGCGTGGTGCCGGCCAGCAGCATCTGCAGCGCCGTCAAAAGCAGCACGCCGCCGAGCATGCCAAGATAATGGCCGCGCCCGCCGGTGATCAGCGCGCCGCCGACCACCACGACCGCGATCGACGGCAAGAGATAATCGTCGCCCATGCCAAGGCTCGCCTGGCCGGAAAAGCCGGTCAGCATGATGCCGACAACAGCGGCACAAACGGCCGACAGCATGTAGATCAGGATCAGCGTGCGCTCGACACCGATGCCGGACAGGCGTGCCGCGCGCAGCCCGTTGCCGATGCCGTAGACGCGGCGTCCGAACGGCGTGCGTCCAAGCAGCAGCACCGCGCCGGCCACAAAGACGACCATCAGCAGCACGACCGGTGTCACGAAACCGAGCCTGGCCGTCATGAACCAGCGCAGTATCGGCGAGGAAAACCCCGCCGGCGTCCCCTGCGAATAGACAAGCGCGAAGCCCTGCAGGATGCCGTTGGTGGCCAGCGTCATGACGATCGGCGAGATGCCGAGATAGGCAATGCCGAAGCCATTGGCGAAGCCGATGGCGCAGGCCATCACCAGCACCACAGGCAAGGCGTAGACAAGGGCAGCGTCGGAGCCATTGACCATGCCGGCCAGGATGATGCCGGAAATGCCAATCGTCCACGGCACGGAAAGATCGAGGCCGCCGGTCAGGATGACCGTTCCCTGCCCCAGTGCAAGAACTGCAAGGAAGGACGACAGCACCAGCAGCGAGTTCCAGTATCCGGGATTGAGAATGGCGCGGCCGAGCCAGACCTGGGTGACGACGACGATGATGAGCAGGCAGACATAGGCGGGCAGCGCATAGCGCAGCGTCTCGGCGTTGCGCAGGCGAAAAGCCGGGCGCGGCGATGCCGGACCGCGCTGGCCCTGCGAAGGCGCAGCGATCTTCAGCCGACGATCGATCGGTTCAAGCTGCGAGGGCAATATGCCGGCGCGCCAGGCCGCGAGCCGGGCGCGCGCCGCGCGCAGTTGCACGGCAAGCACCGATGCGTGGGACAAGGATCCGGCAAGGGCCGCCAGCACCAGAATGGTGCCTTCCGCAATGGTCGAATAGTAGGCCGATACGTTGAGCACCAGCAGGATGTTCACCACCATCATCAGGATATAGGCGCCAAAGACGGTTCCCACCGGACCGCCCTGCCCGCCGCCAAGGCGTGTGCCGCCAACGACGACAGCCGCAAACATCGACAGAAGCAGCGGATTGCCGACCAGCGGGTCGGCGCTGCCGGTCTGCGCGCTGATGAACACGCCGGCAAGGCCGTAGCAGCCGCCGGCGATGACGTAGACAGCGAAGCGCACCAGCACGACATTGATGCCGACGGCGGCGGCCGAATCCGGGTCGCTGCCGACGGCATAGAGTGCCGTGCCGAAACGGGTTCCCTTCAGCCAGAACCAGGCGAGCAGGACGACGCCGATCACCACCAGCGGCATTGGCAGCCAGCCGGTGATCGCGTCGCCCAGATAGAAAGTGCCGAGATCGGGCGACACGAAGCCGCCGGGCTTGTCCATCACCAGCAGCGTCACGCCTTGCAGGATGAACATGGTGGACAGCGTCACCACGATCGGCTGCATGCGCAGCACCGCGATGAAAAAGCCGTTGAAGGCGCCCACCGCCATGCCGACGCCGATGCCGACCGCCGTCCACAACAGGATGCTGGCGCCGGGGGCCATCGGGTCCATGCTCGATGCCAGAACGACATTGACCAGGGAGATCACCGCGCCGGCGGACAGGTCGAAGCCGCCCGACAGGATGACGATGGTCTGGCCGATCGCGGCCAGCGCCGAGGTCGCGCCGCCGCTCGACAGGAACGACACGTCGAAATAGGTCAGCGGCCCGGCACTGATCCAGTCGACGACGAAAAGCAGGATCGCAAGCACGGCCGCGGCGATCAGCGCGCCGCGATGGCGCGTCAACGCACGGCGCAGCCCGAAACCAGCCGAAACAGGAGATGGGACTGCTGCGCTGCTCATGCGGCGACGTCTCCTGCATGGCCGAGTGCCGGCCGCATGATGGCGGGCTCGGTGATGGCGTCGCCTTCGAGCTCGGCCGCGATGCGCCCGTCATAGAGAACCAGGACCCGGTCGCATTGGTGGACCAGTTCGGGAATTTCCGTCGAGTGCAGCAGGATCGAGCCGCCGGCGGCGACGTAGTTTCGCATCATCACATAGAGCTCATGCTTGGTACCGACATCGATGCCGCGCGTGGGATCGAACAGAAGCAGGATGCGGCTCTGCGCCACCAGCCATTTGGCGATGGCGATCTTCTGCTGGTTGCCGCCCGAAAACGCCCCGGCCCGCGTCCACAGCGCGCGTCGGTCGACCTCGACGGTGGCGAATGCCGCCTCGACGGAGCGGGTCTCGGCCGCCGCGTCGACAAGGCCGAAGCGCATGAAGCGCGACACCACCGGCAGCGTGGCGTTCTGGCTGCCCGACAGTTTCAGGAACAGGCCCTCGGATTTGCGGTCTTCCGGCACCAGGCCGATGGCCATGTTGGGCCGCAAGGCATCCGCCGGCGAGCCGAGCCAGACCTTGCGGCCGTCGACGAGGATGTCGCCGCGGGTGATTTCAGCCATGCCGAAGCAGGCCAGGAACAGGTCCTGCTGGCCCATGCCTTGCAGCCCGGCAATGCCGAGGATCTCGCCCCTGCGCAGGTCGAAGCGCGCGCCGTCGAGCTTGCGCCCGACCTTGAGGTCGCGCACGCCCAGCACCGGCGGGCCGAAAGCCTGGGCGCCGTCCGGCTTTGGCGGAAAGGTCTGCTCGATGGAGCGACCGATGATCTTTTCGATGACGTCGGCGTCGGAAACGTCGGCTACCGGCGCGGTGACGATGTGGCGGCCGTTCCTCAGGATCGTCAGCGTGTCGCAAAAGGCGCGCACCTCGCGCATGCGATGGGTGATGAAGACGATTGTGGTGCCCGCCGCCTTCAGCCTGGCGATGATGTCGCCCAGCCAGTCGACGTCGCGGCCGGCGAGCGTCGAGGTCGGCTCGTCGAGCAAAAGGATGCGCGGCTTGCGGTAGACGGCCCGCGCGATCTCGATCTTCTGGCGCACCGACAGCTCGAGCTCGCCGATCTCGGCATCGAGATCGACGGAAAAACCGAGTTCGTCGATGTGGCGGCGGACAGCCCTGCGCGCGGCGCCGCGCCTGATCAGCCCGGAGATGCCAACGGGAGCGTAGGGTAAAAGCATGTTGTCGAGGACGGAAAGATCGCGCACCAGGGTCATCTCCTGGAACGCCGTCTGCACGCCGAGCGCATGGGCCGCGCGCGGCGCGCCGTAGCCGATCTCCTTGCCGAAGACCCTGATATGACCGGCACTCGGCCGCACCAGCCCCGACAGCAGTTTGACCAGCGTCGACTTGCCGGCGCCATTTTCACCCAGCAGCGCGTGGACGCTGCCGGGCGCGATGCGGAACGACACGCCGTCCAGGGCGACGGTCGGGCCGAAGGCCTTGCCGATGCCGTCGATCTCGATGGCGGGGAGCGCGGAATGTTCTGTCATATCCTCGATCGCAGGCTGCGCACTTTCGGGACGCCGCGCATTGGCGCGGATCGACGATGCGCGGA
Source organism: Mesorhizobium sp. B2-4-19 (assembly GCF_006441315.1). Taxonomy (NCBI): domain Bacteria; kingdom Pseudomonadati; phylum Pseudomonadota; class Alphaproteobacteria; order Hyphomicrobiales; family Phyllobacteriaceae; genus Mesorhizobium; species Mesorhizobium sp. B2-4-19. Next base: position 97,257 of record NZ_VFUV01000009.1, read on the forward strand.
CAAGGTCCGTGCATCGTCGCGATTTGCCTTGGGAGGCTCAGTTCTCCGGCTGCCCAACAAGCGCGGCGTTGAGGCCGATTTCGGGCGTCTGGTCGGAAAAGATCGAGGCGAACCAGCCGGGATTGGAGACCAGCGACGGCTTGAAGACGTTGCAGCCGGCCTTCATCTCCGCCCAGGTGCCTTCGTCGCACAGCTTGATCGTCTCATTGGTGACGACCGGCAGCGGCAGGATCGTGGTCTTCGGCACATCCTTGCCTTCGATCGCCTCGACAGCGAGTTTCAGCGCCAGCGCACCGGAATAAGGCGGTGAGGCGTAGGAAATGCGTTGTGCGCCAGCCGGCGCATAGGGCGGAGCCGCTCCTTCTACTTCGGTGCCAGCAGGCAGCATCTGGATGCGGCCGCCATTGGAGCCCTCACCGGCGCAAGGCAGGAGTTCGCTGGCCTTCTTGCCGGCCTCGAGCTGCATGGAGTTCGCGGTGAAGCAGCCGACCTGCATCCACAGTCCGGTGATGTCGTTCCAGCTGCGCGTAGCCAGTATCTTGGAGAGCTCGGTGCGGGCAACCGCCTGGCTCCACATGCCGACAGCCTCGCCGACAATCTTGATATCGGGGTACTTGGCAAAGACCTCCTTGGCGGCCTTTGTCCGCTGATCGTCGACGGATGTTCCAGGAACACCCGTGATGGCGATGATGTTGCCCTTGCCGTTGAGCTTCTTGACCAGCCATTCGGCGGTCACCCTGCCCGCTTCCAGCTGGTCGATATGGACATTGTAGGCGCAGGGTTCGGTGATCTCGGCGTCATAGGCGAAGACCTTCACTCCCTTGTCGCAGGCATTCTTCACGACCTGGTTGAGCGCGGTCGGCGAGATCGGATAGACGACGATCGCCTCGGCGCCGCTCTGCACCATGGCGTTGATCTGCTGGATCTGGCGTTGTGCGTTGGGTCCGGCGACCTGGACCTGCAGGTCGACCTTGTCGGCAAGGCTCTTGTGAGCGGCCATGGCCTTGACCATGTTTGCCGCCTCGGCCTGCCAGTCATTGCCGATATAGCTCATGCTGAGAAAGATCTTGTGCTTTTCGGCGGCTCCGGCAGCCGACAGCCCGACGGCGCATAGGGCCATGCCGGCCAGCAGCGCGAGTCGCCGGACTTTCAATCCGATACCCATGTGAATTCCTCCCGATATGAACCACCGAATGCCTCCCGAGGGCACGAACCGCAGCCCTCGTCATTCGATGCCGGAGACCGTATCATTATTTGATCAAAGATCAATGATGAAATATCTTTACGTCAAGACTGCGGGCGCCAACGCTTGACGCGGCAGCCGGAACCCTGCATTCCGGGAACGAGTTGTGGCGCGGCCTTTGCGCCGAAAGGTTGATGGGAAATGGCCGGAGCGGCGTTCAGGAAACCTGGTGTCGAGATCGTGCCCCTGTCCAGGGAGACCTTGCAGGACAGGGTCTATCGCCACGTCACCGAATTGATCCTCGACGGCAGCATCGTGCCCGGCGAGATGGTGACGGTGCAAAGCCTGGCCGACGCCTTCGGGGTCAGTCCTATGCCGGTCAGGGAGGCATTGCGGCGACTGACCGCGGCCAATGCCTTGATGGTCGTATCAGGGCGCTCGATCGGCATTCCCGCACTCAGCCGCGCGCGCCTCATCGATCTCAGGAATGTCCGCTTCGAGATCGAGGCGATTGCCGCCGCCTGGGCGGCAGAGCGCATCGACGATCAGGGCATCGCGCAACTCGGGCAGCATTTGGCAGCGCTCGAACAGGCCAATGCGGCGGGAGACGTCAAATCCTATCTGCGCGCCAACTACGCCTTTCACTTCTCCATCTACCGGGCGGCCGGATCGGAAAACATCCTCAACATCATCGAGAATCTGTGGCTGCAGATCAGCCCCTATTTCAACATGCTGCATGATTCCGGAAACTATTCGACCGCCAACGAGCACCATCAGGAGATGTTCGCGGCACTGCGCGACCGCGACGCCGAAGCTGTCCGACAGGCCATCCGCGCCGATATCGACGCTGCCTTCGACGTCCTGGTCGACCTGCTGAAATAGGACTGGGAATCCGGCTAAAACAGCCTCCGCTCATATCCTTCTCAGCGCGGTTCGGATTCCTGCTCGAACGATCGCTGACGCGGTCAGAAGGTTATTCCAGCCTGCTGCTGATCCAGGGATAGCCCGTCTCGCGGCAGCAAAAGACGGCATTTTCCCGTTAAGATAGTCGCCTCTGGAATTGCGACCCTAAATTAAGCTATGATGGTCTGGTATTTCTTGGGGCTTCGCTCCCCTCGAATGCTGGAGGAACGGGACATGGCCGTAGCGCTTGTACTCGTTTTGATCGTCGTGGGCTCAGTGTTGTTTCACCTCCTGAGCCCATGGTGGTGGACGCCGATTGCCTCGAACTGGGCGTATATCGACAACACCATCATCATTACCTTCTGGATCACCGGCGTCGTCTTCGCCGCCGTCGTGCTTTTCATGGCCTATTGCGTGTTCCGCTTCCGTCATCGGGAGGGAAACCGCGCTGCCTACGAACCGGAGAACAAGCGGCTCGAATCGTGGCTGACGATCGTCACCGCGGTTGGGGTCACGGCGTTGCTGGTTCCCGGCCTGTTCGTCTGGAGCCGATTCGTTACCGTTCCAAGCGACGCGACAGAGGTCGAGGTCATTGGCCAGCAGTGGCAGTGGAGTTTCCGCCTGCCCGGCAAGGACGGCAAGCTCGGCACATCGGACACGCGCGACGTCAGTGCCGACAATCCGCTGGGGGTCATCTCCAGCGATCCCAATGGTCAGGACGATGTCGTGGTCGCAGCGGCCGATCTGCATCTGCCGGTCGGCAAACCGGTCAAGATGCTGCTCCGATCGATCGATGTGCTGCATGATTTCTTTGTGCCGGAATTCCGCGCCAAGATGGACATGATCCCGGGCTCGGTGACTTATTTCTGGTTCACCCCGACCAGGACCGGAACCTTTCAGGTCCTGTGTGCCGAACTTTGCGGCCAGGGACATCCGATGATGCATGGGGTCGTGATGGTCGACACCCAGGAAGACTACGTGGCCTGGCTCGGCCAGCAGCAGACTTTTGCACAATTGTCGGCCCCCCAGAAGACGGGGTCGGCAGAGGGGACGACGGGACAGACCGCGGCAGCGGGTCCCGAAATTGCAGCAAGGCTCGAAACGGTCGGGTCTCGCTGAAAAAGGACACGGAGGTGTTCCTATGGTCGACATCACGCCTGCAGATGGCATCCCGCCGGCCGAAGTCGCGGAAGTAGAACTCTACCATCCGCACAGTTGGTGGACCAAATACGTCTTCTCGCAGGACGCCAAGGTCATCGCCGTCCAGTATTCGGCGACGGCAACGGCAATCGGCCTGGTCGCCCTGGTGCTGTCCTGGCTGATGCGGCTGCAGCTTGGCTTTCCCGGCACGTTCGACTTCATCACCCCGGAGGCCTACTACCAGTTCATCACCATGCACGGCATGATCATGGTGATCTACCTGCTCACCGCTCTCTTCCTCGGCGGCTTTGGCAACTATCTGATCCCCCTGATGGTCGGCGCGCGCGACATGGTCTTTCCCTATGTCAACATGCTGAGCTACTGGATCTACCTGCTCGCCGTGCTGGTTCTGGTGTCTAGCTTCTTTGCGCCCGGCGGACCGACGGGCGCCGGCTGGACGCTTTATCCGCCGCAGGCCATCATGAGCGGGACGCCAGGCGGCCAGGACTGGGGCATCATCCTGATGCTCTCCTCGCTGATCCTGTTCATCATCGGCTTCACGATGGGCGGCCTCAACTATGTGGTGACCGTGCTGCAGGGTCGCACCCGCGGCATGACGATGATGCGCCTGCCGCTGACCGTCTGGGGCATCTTCACCGCGACCGTCATGGCGCTGCTCGCCTTTCCGGCGCTGTTCGTCGCCAGCGTGATGATGCTGCTTGACCGCGTGCTGGGTACCAGCTTCTTCATGCCGGCGATTTCCGAGATGGGTGAGCAACTGCCGCACAATGGCGGCAGCCCGATCCTGTTCCAGCACCTGTTCTGGTTCTTCGGCCATCCCGAGGTCTACATCGTGGCGCTGCCGGCGTTCGGCATCGTATCCGACCTGATCAGCACCCATTCACGCAAGAACATCTTCGGCTACCGGATGATGGTCTGGGCCATCGTCGGCATCGGCGCGCTGAGTTTCGTGGTCTGGGCGCACCACATGTATGTCAGCGGCATGGACCCCTATTTTGGCTTCTTCTTCGCCACCACGACGCTGATCATCGCCATTCCGACCGCCATCAAGGTCTATAATTGGGTGCTGACCCTGTGGCGCGGCGACATCCATCTCACCATACCCATGCTGTTCGCCCTGGCTTTCATCGTCACCTTCGTCAATGGCGGGCTGACCGGCCTGTTCCTCGGCAATGTCGTCGTCGATGTTCCGCTATCCGACACGATGTTCGTCGTCGCCCATTTCCATATGGTCATGGGTGTCGCCCCGATCCTCGTGGTCTTTGGCGCGATCTACCATTGGTACCCGAAGGTCACCGGCCGGATGCTCAACGAAACGCTGGGCCGGTTCCATTTCTGGGTCACCTTCCTCGGCGCCTACCTGATTTTCTTCCCCATGCACTACCTCGGCCTGATGGGCGTGCCGCGGCGCTATGCCGAACTGACCGACATGACGATTATGACGGAGTCGGCCCATCACCTGAACTCTTTCATCAGCGTCATGGCCTTCATCGTCGGCTTCGCCCAGATGGTGTTCCTGTTCAACCTGATCTGGAGCATCCGCCACGGCCGCGAGGCCGGCGGCAATCCGTGGCGGGCCACGACCCTCGAATGGCAGACGCCGCAAACACCGCCGGCTCACGGCAATTTCGGCAAAGACCTGCCGATCGTCTATCGCTGGGCTTACGATTACAGCGTACCGGGTGCCAAGGAAGACTTCATCCCGCAGAACATGCCGGGCTCCTTCGGACCCTCAAGGGAGCCGGCATGAGCATCATCCTGGTCTTCCTGCTCGTCATTGCCGGTTTTGCCGGATGGTGGCTTTCGCACCAGCGGCTGATGACGAAGCCATGGCTCGAGCAGGGTCTGGCCGGTGATTTTGTCGGCCTCGACCGGTCGGCCCTGCCAACAGCCAAGATCGGCCTCGGCATTTTCCTTGCTGTCGTCGGCTGCCTGTTCGCGCTCTTCACCAGTGCCTATTTCATGCGGATGGCGGTGTCGGACTGGCAGCCGTTGCCCCTGCCGCGACTGCTCTGGCTCAACACCGGCGTGCTGGTCCTCAGCAGCGTGGCCCTGCAATGCACTTCGGTGGCGGCGCGCAGGGGTGAGATCGACACCGTCAGGCTCGGCCTTGCCACGGCCGGGCTCACCGCGCTCGCCTTCCTGGTCGGTCAGTTCATGGCGTGGCGGCAGCTGACCGCCGACGGCTACTTCCTGGCCTCCAATCCGGCCAACAGCTTCTTTTACCTGATAACCGGCATGCATGGCCTGCACGTCTTGGGAGGGCTGGTGGGTCTGGGCAGGACGACCACGAGCGCCTGGACTGGAGCGCGGCCGGAACGGCTTCGCCTCGGCGTGGAACTATGCGCCATGTACTGGCATTTCCTGCTCTTCGTCTGGCTTGCAATCTTCGCGCTGCTGGCCGGCTGGGCCGCGACGTTCATCGACATTTGCCGGCAGTTGCTGGCCTAAGGGGATCAAGCGGATGGCAGAGACACTGACACATATCGGCCAGACGGAGCCACGGCCCACAGGCTGGCGAGGCATTGCCGCCGATTGGTCCTCGGATCAGCGCGCGTTCAAGAACGTGTCCTGGGGCAAGGCCATGATGTGGATATTCCTGCTCAGCGACACCTTCATCTTTGGCTGCTTCTTGCTGTCCTACATGACGGCGCGCATTTCGACACGCGTGCCGTGGCCCAATCCGAGCGAGGTCTTTGCGCTTCGTATCGGCGGCTCGGACATCCCGCTGATCCTGATTGCCATCATGACCTTCGTGCTGATCTCCAGCAGCGGAACAATGGCCATGGCGGTCAATTTCGGCTATCGCCACGACCGCCGCAAGACGGCCATCCTCATGCTTCTGACCGCGGCACTGGGCGCGACCTTTGTCGGCATGCAAGCCTTCGAATGGACCAAGCTGATCACTGAAGGGGTGCGGCCCTGGGGTAATCCCTGGGGTGCCGCACAATTCGGGTCGTGCTTCTTCATGATCACCGGCTTCCACGGCACGCATGTGACGATCGGTGTGATCTTCCTGATCATCGTGGCGCGCAAGGTCTGGCGCGGAGACTACGACCTCGGACGGCGCGGCTTCTTCACCAGCCGCACGGGCCGCTACGAGAATGTCGAGATCATGGGGTTGTACTGGCACTTCGTCGATCTGGTCTGGGTGTTCATCTTCGCATTCTTCTATCTTTGGTGAGAGGCAGACATGGCTGAAGCAACCGCAAACGGCCTAGGACAACACGCACTTCATGCGGCAGCGCCGGCGGCCGTCGCCCGTGCCGACGTGCATCAGCAACATCCGATCAAGCTCTATCTGGTGGTCTGGGCGTGGCTGTTCATCCTCAGCACCTGCTCCTACCTTGTCGACTATTTCGGCCTCCACGGCTATCTCAGATGGTCGCTGATCCTGATCTTCATGATCCTCAAGGCAGGGCTGATCGTCGCTGTCTTCATGCACATGGCCTGGGAACGGCTGGCGCTGGCCTATGCGATCATCCTGCCGCCGATACTGGTGCTGGTGTTCGTGACAATGATGGTCTTCGAAGCCGACTACACGCTCTTCACCCGGCTGGCATTTTTCGGAGCTGGACCCTGAGGCACGAACCGCATTCAGATCTTGCCGCCGCGCCTCGAACCATCAGCAGCTGGTCTATTTTAGTACCGGAAACGACATAAGGAGAATGACTGCCCTCGTTTCCCACCCGTCGCGAACTCCGGCAAAGGGAGGCCAAGATGACGATCGCAACCAGACTGAAGGACTTTATCGACAGGAAGGGAATTTCATACGACACGGTCGCCCACCATCGCACATCCACCAGCAGACAGTCCGCCATCGCGGCGCATGTACCCGGCAGCATAGTGGCCAAATCGGTCGTTGTTCACCACGAGCTCGGCTATGCGTTGGCCGTGGTTCCCAGCACGCACAGGATCGAGCTCGGCACATTGCAAGACGTCATGGACAAGCGTCTCGGACTGGCCTCCGAAGACGAGGTGACTTCGCTCTTCGCTGATTGCGATACCGGCGCCATTCCGCCGATCGGCGCCCCCTACGATGTGCCGGTGATTGTCGATGACAGCCTTGGTGATGCCGCCGACATCTACTTCGAAGGCGGCGACCACAGAACGCTGGTGCATGTCAGCGGCGAGGATTTCCGCAACTTGACGATGGGCGCATACCGCGCCCGCTTCAGCCACCGGGCTTACTGACGGCTTCGATCAAACACCCGCACCGGCACCTTGGCCGGTGCGGTGAAGCAAGACGTCCTCAACTCGTCGGTCTGGCGGGCGACTCCACGACCTTGCGGTAGACATGCCAGGTGGCATGGCCGAGGATCGGCAACACGACGGCGAGCCCGACGAACACCGGCAGCGAGCCAACGATCAGGCCGACGGCGACGATCAGCCCCCAGACAGCCATCGCAATCGGGTTCGCCAGGACCACACGCACCGAGGTGTGGATCGCTTCATAGGCGCCGACATCGCGGTCGAGCAGCAATGGGAAGGCGACGACCGTCGTGCACAACACCACCACGGCAAAGACAAAGCCGATGGCGTGCCCCAATATGATCAGCGTCCAGCCGCGTCCCGTGGCAAATATCGCGTTGATGAAGCTGGATATCGATTCCGGCGGAGCCGGGCCGAAAAGATATTCGTAGAACATCTTCGCCGACAAAAGCCACGTGATGAAGATTGCAAACAGCATGATCCCGACCGCTGCGATGGCCGGCAGCGCCGGAGAATTCCGGACCTCGAAAGCGTGCCTCCAGGAGGTGTCGAGCCCGGCTTCCCGTCTACGGCTGATTTCATAGAGGCCTATCGCCGCGAATGGGCCAACCAGCGCAAAGCCGGAAACCAGCGGAAACAACAACGGTAAGGCATTGGCGCCTGAAGTCCATGCGGCGAGCACGACGCCCACGAGCGGATAGATCAGGCAGAGAAAGACGATATGCGACGGTTTGACCATGAAATCATCGACGCCCCGCCTGAGCGCGTCAAAAAGGTCGGAAACAGCGATTTTTCGAATTTTGGTATGTTCCAGCGTCTCGCTGGCGCCTGCTATCACATGAAAGCTTGCCATGACCGTTTCTCCAGACTGGTCCGGAAAGGTCGCGATTTAGCGGTGCTGACGTTTGCGTGATTGGCCACGCAAAACCGCGACCTGCACCGCCACCAATATACTCTCTTGTGAGGGACTTGTCGCCCGTTGTTGGGCTGCATGGCTGGCTCTGGAACCCCTTCCTCGATATGCTCATGCTGCGCCGCGTGTCTCTTTTTGGGGCATGTAAAGACGCTGGACCACTTGGATTGACGCATGATCCTTTGCGAACCGCAGAGCGGCGCAGCAGAGTCCCGATCCTCAGGACCATGCGCTGGGGTCGAAGGTCATGGACGCAAGGACGCTTCTCATAGTCGGCCTTGGCATAATCATGCTGCTGGTGCTGGGATTCTGTGCGCTGCCATCGTGACGGCACTGCGGCGTCTTCGGCACGGCACTCGCCGACCGGCCAGAGCGGTTCGCGGATAGCGATCTGCGCTCAGGCCCCGGCTGAGATCAGCGCGCGCATGGCAATGGTGTCGGCAAGCAGCGCGGCGAAGATCGCGAAAAGATAGAGGATCGAATAGGCAAACAGCGCCTTGGCGGGTTTCAGCTCCGTTTCGGAAGCGGCCAGAACCTTCCAGGAATGCCAGATGAAACCGACGCCCAATGCGGCCGAGGCGATTCCGTAGTAGCCGCTGGTGTATCCGAAGAACCAGGGCAGCACGCCGATCGGCGCCAGAAGCAAGGCATAGGCAAGGATTTGCCTGCGCGTCGAAGCAGGGCCGGCCACATTCGGCATCATCGGAATGCCGGCAGCGGCGTAGTCGCCAACCTTGAACAGCGCCAGCGCCCAGAAATGCGGCGGCGTCCACAGAAAGATGATCAGAAACAGGATCAGGCTTTCGATGCCGACGGCGCCGGTTGCGGCCGCCCAGCCAATGACAGGAGGAAGGGCACCAGCCGCGCCGCCGATGACGATGTTCTGCGGTGTCGAGCGCTTCAGCCACATCGTGTAGATGACGATGTAGAAGAAGATGGTGAAGGCCAGCAGCGATGCGGCAAGCCAGCCTACCAGTACGCCGAGTGTCATGACCGAAAGCGCGGAAAGCACAAGGCCGAAGCCGAGAGCTTCGCCCGGCGTGACGCGGCCCGACGGGACCGGCCGTCTTGACGTGCGCGACATCAGCGCGTCGATGTCCGCGTCATACCACATGTTGAGGGCCCCCGCCGCTCCTGCTCCGATCGCAATCGCACCGATAGCGATCACGGCGATGACCGGATTCATCGCGCCAGGCGCCACCATCAGGCCGACGAAAGCGGTGAATACGGCAAGCGCCATGACCCGCGGCTTCAAAAGCGCGAAGAAATCGGCCGCCGTCGCTTCCGAAAGGCGGATGGAGGTATCCTTGAGGCGGCTTTCCCTAGTCGACATCTCGGACGACCACCGATGGATGGCGAGGGGGCCAGGTCACTTGGAGAAGGTTTTCAGATAGGCAATGACGTTGGCCACGTCCGCATCGTTCTTGAGGCCGGGAAACGTCATTTTGGTGCCTTTGACCATGGCCTTGGGATCGTGAAGGTAGGTCGTCAGCGTTGGCTCGTCCCATTTGACGCCGGATTTGCCGGCCGCAATCATGGCATCGGAGTATTTAAAATCCGGATGCGTACCGGCCGTGCGGCCGATGACGCCGTGCAGCGATGGACCGATCTTGTTCTTGTCCTCGTTTGCGATGTGGCAGACCTGGCATTTGGTGAAGACCTTCTCACCAGCCGCGGCATCCTGTGCCTGCGACGGATGCGCGATGAAGATCGTAACGGACACCCCAGCGAAAAACGCTATAGCGCGCATGGCATTTCCTCCCTGATCACCATTTATGCCTCGGACGATCGCGCCTGGGCAGAATATCTCTCCCCAGTGGAATAGCGGCACCAACATACCATGGAATCCAGGCGGCGGGTAGAAAAAGCCAAGCATTGCGAAGGTTTAGAACCCAGCTACGCTCAAGGCGGATCGGTCCGGCAGCTTCCGGCGATCTGCTCGACCGCCTCTTCGAGCCCCGCAAGGTCGAAATCCGCCTGGCCGCGGCCTGACAACAAGCCGAACCGCCAGGAAAGCGACAGCCGGCTTGCGGGAACAAGGCGCTTGATGCCGTCGGCGCCGTCGCGCACCAGCATTCGGCCGCGCGATCCGACAGACCAGCTCTCGTCGAACTTGCCGCCGTCGTCGACAGTGACCGACATGGTGATCTTGCGGCTGGCCGAAACCCCGTCATTCAACTGCAGCCATTCGGTCCAGCGCGGGTCGCCGTCTGCCCGGCAGGCAATGGTCAACACCGGGCTGTAACTCAAGGCACCGCCACCCGTGATCAGCTTGTTGGTACCATGAAGCGAAGCCGTGACAAGGCCATCGTCCGTGCCGAAGCGCCACTCGCCGGCAAGCGCGCCGGCCTGGGCAACATCGCAGGCGAAGGCCAGAACGAGCGCCAGGGCGACGGGACGCCCCTTTTCGAAGAATAGGCTCAACGCCCCCTCCAGGAACCATACGGTTTGCAACAGCAGCGCAGATAATGCTCAACGCCAGGTATCGCCAAGTGCCACTTCCCGCAAAGCGAAGCGGCTGTTGCAGTTTCGCAACGAAAAAGGCCGCCTCGGGGGCGGCCTTCGTCGATTCCATCAAGCTCGGGACTTATTCGGCGTCCTTGGCGGCCTTTTTCTTCGGCGCGGCCTTCTTCTTCGGCTCTTCTGCCGCGTCGCCGGCCTCGCTCGCCTTGGCTTCAGCCTTCTTCGCGGGCGTCGCCTTGGTCGTGGTTTCCGCGTCCTCGTCATCGGCCATCAGTTCTTCCTTGCTGACCTTGACGTCGGTGACCGAGATCTGGCCGAGAAGGTGGTCGACCACCTTCTCCTCGAACATCGGCGCGCGCAGCGCATTCAGCGCCTCGGGGTTGCTGCGGTAGAACTCGAACGCTTCCTGCTGCTGGTTGGCCGGGAAGCGGCGAACTTGCTCGAACAGGCCACGCTGCAATTCCTCGTCCGATACGGTGACACCGGCCTTCTCGCCGATCTCCGCCAGCACCAGGCCGAGACGCACGCGGCGTTCGGCAAGACGCTGATATTCGGCGCGGGCTTCTTCTTCGGTCGTCTCTTCGTCGGCGAAGGTGCGGCCGGCGGCCTCCAGGTCGCGGGTGACCTGAGCCCAGATGTTGTTGAACTCGGCCTCGATGAGCTTCGACGGGGCCTCGAACGAATATGCGGCATCGAGCTGGTCGAGCAGCTGGCGCTTGACCTTCTGGCGCGTCATCGAGCCGAACTGGTTCTCGATCTGGCCGCGCACGATCTCACGCAGGCGCTCCAGCGATTCCAGGCCAAGGTTCTTGGCGGTCTCGTCGTTGATTTCCAGCTCGCCCGGCTTCGACACTTCCTTGACGGTGACGTCGAACGTGGCTTCCTTGCCGGCCAGATGTGCCGCCTGGTAGTTTTCCGGGAAGGTCACGGTGACCTGCTTTTCGTCACCGGCCTTGGTGCCGATAAGCTGGTCCTCGAAGCCAGGAATGAATTCCTTGGAGCCCAGCACCAACGGCTGGTCGGTGCCGGCGCCGCCGGCAAAGGCCTCGCCGTCGATCTTGCCGACATAGTCGATGCTGACGCGGTCGCCTTCGGCGGCCTTGCCGGTCTTCGGCTCATAGCTGCGTGCCGATTCGGCAACGCGCTTGACCTGGTCGTCGATCTCGGCCTCCGGCACATCGAACACCTGACGCGTCACCTTGATGTCGGAGAAATCCTTGATCTCGATCGTCGGGATGACCTCATAGTTGAGGCGGAACTCGAAGTCGGTCCCGCCGGCCAGGATCTTCTCGGCTTCCTTCTCGTCCTCGGTCATGATGACTTCGGGCTGCATTGCGGCCTTTTCGCCGCGGCCGGTAATGATCGAACGGGTGGAGTCGTTGAGGATCTCGTTGACCACTTCGGCCATGAACGACTTGCCATAGACCTTTCGCAGGTGCTGCACCGGCACCTTGCCCGGCCGGAAGCCGTTGATGCGAACCTTGTTGCGCGCGTCCGAGAGCCTCGCCATCAGCTTGGCTTCCATGTCACCGGCCGGCACGGTGATCTTGATCTCGCGCTTGAGACCGGAATTAAGCGTTTCGGTGACCTGCATCGTAAAACCTTTGTTTTCACCAATGAGACTGCCACGGCCTCTGCCGTTTACAGCCTGCCGGTATATTCTTGCCGGGAATGGCTTTTGGTACGGAACCTGGCGATTTGACCGAAATTACGGCTCAAACTCTCCCAAACTGCGTTCCAAAATGTGAATAAGTTCTTGTTTTTCCTACTTCTTATCACATTCTGCAGAAGCGGATCGTCGCGTCCCGTCACATTTGACACGCCTTTTGTCACAGGCGAGCCTGATTTTCAACAGTCTTCGCGCTTAGGCGAATAACCAACATTTCGGCCCTGGCCCGACATCTCGTCTCCGACATTGACAGAATGATGGCTACATGGGATTGCCGGGCGATGCGGATGTGGCGGAACTGGTAGACGCCCTGGATTTAGGTTCCAGTGCCGAAAGGCGTGGGGGTTCGAGTCCCTTCATCCGCACCACCCCTTCGCTCTGCGAGCGGGTGGCAGGCCACCTGAAGCTCGCTAGATGCAAAAGAGTGTCCTCCGAGGCTAGCTTCTGATGGCCTCGTCAAATGACCGCCATCGCGTCGACCTCTATGAGGTAGCCTGGGGACATTATCGCCACCCCGACCACCACATTGGCTGGCTTGTGATCTCCAAACAGCGAAATCTGCGCTTCTTCGATGATCGGCACATGTTCGTCGCGCTTGTAGTCGGCAATGTAGATTGTGATCTTGCAAACCTGCTCGGGCCGCGCGCCTGCCGCACTGAGCGCCCGGCCGAGATTGCCGAATGCCAGGCGCGCTTGTGCCGCAAAATCACCATGCCCAACCAGCCTGCCGTTTATGTCTTCGGGCTGCTGACCTGAGATGAATACCAGCTTGGATCCCGTCGCGACAACAACCTGTGTGTACATCTCTGGAACTGGCAGATCGTCGGGGTTGATGAGTTCGAGCGACACTGGACAATCTCCTGCTTTGTTCGGCTGAAATCGATATTGGTGATCACCGCGCCGCTGACACACAGGGCGACAGCGGCGGTGCGCGTGACGATCAGCGGCACGGCCCCGCGCGAAATATTCCAGGGCGACGACGCGCTAGCCAGCGCGCCGATTGGGCTCAACGCCACGGCTAACTCAGTGCATCTCGCATGGGATGTCCGCCAATGATTGATCAATAGACAGCGTACTGTCAATTGATCCGGCCGGCGTGCGCTGGTTCACTCACATGTCCCCGGAGCATGCGGATTTGGCGGAACTGGAAGATGCCCTGGATTTAGGTTCCGGTGCCCAAAGACGTGGAGTTCGAGTCCCTTCATCTGCACCAATCTTTTCGGCGAATGGCCGCTCCAACGAAATCCAACTTTCAAAGAAGGCTCTTGAAATAGCTCGTAGACAGGTTCTTACTTGCTGAAGGCAGGTTGGGGCTCTGTCAGCTTGTGCGTGTAATTTCTCTAGTTCTGGCGGTAGGGTCGATTGTAGCGGCGGCAACATCTCAGGTTGAAGCCCTAGAATACACGCCTGTTTCATCTCCAGGGCAGCAGCCGTTTCTTGTTGTTTCCGGCGAGTTCAAAGACAATGAACCCCTGAACGCCTTTAGCAACGCGGTTGCGGGCAGCGGGGCCCGGATGATCGTATTCAATTCCCCCGGCGGCAACGTCGGCAGCGCGCTTCGGTTGGGGCGTATGATCCGCGCGGCAGGGTTGGATACGCTTCAGGTTCGCCAATTGCAGTGCGCTTCAGCCTGCTCACTGGCCTTCTTGGGTGGCGTCCACCGTGTTGCCGAGCCAGGTACTATCGGCATTCATCGGGCTTGGTTGAAATGGACTGACGGGATTTCCAGAGAAGAAGCCAAGGCCCGTGTCGAGCTCGGAACGGCCGCAATCACATCCTATGTAGTCGAGATGGGAGTGGACCCCGAGCTGATTGAATTGGCGTCGAGCTATGACAAGCATGACATAAGATACCTATCGGCCAGCGAAATGGCAGAGTTGCGTGTGACCAATGTCGCAGCGAACCAATCGCCCGCAGATACATCGCAGGTGTCGACGCGGCCAGATCCTGCGCCCGTGCCAGTGCCTGCACCCGACGCAAGGCAACAGGCGGAGAGCGCTGCGGTCGCCTTCGTCAAGGATCTGATCGAGCATCATGGCGACAACGACGATTTCGCTCTTGCTCAAGTTCAGGCGTCCTACGCTCGCACCGTCGACTATTATGGCAAGTTGACGAACCTGAGTTCGATCATTCAGGACAAGAGGAACTATTACCGGCGATGGCCTGAACGTGTATATAACGTCCGTAATGACAGCGTTGTGGTCACCTGTGCAAACGATCGCTGCATGGTTTCTGGCGTGTATGACTGGGTCGTGCGCAGCCCCTCGACACACAAGCAGGACAAAGGCGTAGCAGACTTTAGCTACACGATATCGACTGGTCCCTATCCCAAAATCATCGCCGAGACGAGTAAGGTCCGGAGTTGATCAGCGGAGTCCTCCATCCCTGAGTCAGTGAACTTTCTTGCGAAAAATCTGTTTGGCTATTTCGGATAGCGGCATACGCGGGCTTCCGGCGGGGTACGACAGTTGGTACAAAATGAGCCCATTCCGGTGCCGCGCTGCCGCAACGCTTGTACGGCAAGGCCTTACACTTGATTTTAGAGGGGTCTGGTCTTGCTTCGCACCGATGACCGGCATCCATCGTTATTAATATAGCGGTTCCTCGAACAGCGTCTTGTCGCCGTCGACCAGTGCCTTGATCTGCGCGGTGCCGTCGCTGGCGAGCGCAAGCCTTATCCCGAACGGGCGCACCCGCATGTCGCTCTGGATCGCCATCCCCTCGCCTTCCGGCAGGTAGAACCGCTCGATGCCGTAGTCCGGCGCGATGGTCATGCCCTCGCTGCGCAGATCCCAGCCTTCGGCGACATGGCCTGCAATATCAGCCTCGTCGGCAGCGGCTGGCGCCGGCGCCTTGCCGAGCCAGGCGGTGGTCGGCGTCCAATAGCCGTCAGCACCCTTTTTCAGGCGGACCACGATCGACGTATCGTCGCTGGAGAATTTGCCGGCGGGAATGTTGGCGATCATTTTCACCGGAATGCGCGAAATCGCGTAGCCGAGGATGATGTAGTCGCCGCGCAGCAGATCGCGCGGATCGACGGGTTCGATCTTCAGCAGCACTTCCTTGCCGTTGCGCAGGATCGCCGCCCGGCCGGCGATGATCCAGCTCAGGAACCCGATCTGGACGAGCGCCAGCACCAGCGCCGAGATAACAAGCCTCTTTCCGGTCATCATGCGGTGGCTCCCCCCGTTGCCGGACCCTTCATGCGTTTTTCGACGCGGATGATGATGATCGCCAGGATGCCGAGCAGCACCGCGGCGGCAAGGAAGAAGCCGGCCGTGTCGAGCATCGACTGCAAAGTCACGACATAGATCATGGCGAGTTCGAAGGCGAAGCCGAGATAGGCAAGCCAGCGCAGGCCACGGCTCTCCCGTCCCGCCAGCACGATGGCGGCGACGATGCCGGCCAGCGCGACGACCGAGGCAATGGCGAAACCGCTGTTGTAAGTGCTTTCGTCGGCCAGTTCGAACTGGATGATGGCCAGCCCGGTAAGAAAGCCGAGCAGCGCATGCAGGGGCAAGCGGCCGCCGAGTTGCACGATCCTGTCGACCGCTTCCGGTGCGAAGACAGAAGCTGCGAAGAGCACGGCGGAGACGATGACCAGAGGGATCGCCACCGGCAGCGTCGCGTGATTGCCGGCCAACAGCACGAGATAGAAGAGCAGCGACAGGATGATCAGATGCCGCGCGGCCTGGCTGCGGGTCCAGAACGATACGGCAAACAGCACGATGGCCATGACGACGAAGGCATGCGGAAACTCGCTGCGGCTGTAATAGTCGAACCCCTTCAGGAACAGCCAGGCGTCGGCGATGCCGACCGCCGCCACGGTCAGCGGGTTCGACCGCAGCGCGACCGCCGCCAGCGCCGTTCCGGCGCCCCAGGTGACCAGCGCGGAAGCCTCGTCGCCGGACAGATGGTACATCTGGCCGATCAGCGCGATCGAACCGCCAAAGGCAGCCGCCGCCACGATCCACACGGCTTCGGCGATCGCCGCATGGTCGCGCGTCTTCAGCACTGCGCCGCCGACATAACCGCCAAGGATGATGGCAAACAGCGCCGCGACCCGCGCCAGCCGCGGAATGGCATCCCAGTTGGCAGCGACGAAGATCAGGATGGCCGCGCCGAACAGCAGGGCCGCCATCATGGCCAGGATCGAACCGAAGCTCAGCGACTTGCGCGTATTCGCCTCGACGTCACGCGTCAGGGCGTCGGCCGTCGCGACGTCGATCAGGCCTGCCTGGAGCCACCGCGCAATGTCGGATCTGACCCGTGTCGAATAGCCCGCCATGTCCTGCATCCCCGCTAGGTCGTTTTTTTAGCCGAACCAGCCAAACCGTTGACGTCACGGCACTTTCCGATTCTGGCTTCTTTGTGTCAGGTCCGTGAAGGCGCGTTAATGTTGCATTGCACAATTTGCATTGCTGCCATGCAGCCATAGCGCTTTTAAATCGATATGAGCCCGCCTATTTATGGTTCGTACACAAACGGAATGATCCGCAAGAAAGACGAAACGAGAACTACCATGAACCTGATCCGCAACTATCGCAACTGGCGCCGCTACAGGGACACCGTGTCCGAGCTGAGCCGCCTGAGCAACCGCGAACTGACCGACCTCGGCATCAGCCGCAGCGACATTCCTTACGTCGCTCGCAAGGCGGTCTAATTCTTCGGACCGCGAATGGTCCGAACAAGTTTCTGAAAAGAGAACGACAATGAACCTGATCCGCAACTATCGTAACTGGCGCGTATATCGCGAGACGGTTACCGAGCTGGGTCGCCTTTCGAACCGCCAGCTGCATGATCTCGGTATCGTCCGCGACGAAATCAAGATCATCGCCCGCCGGGCGATCTAACGGAATTTCGCTGGGGTCGACCTCCTCCCCGACCTCCAGCGAACGGTCAGCCCTTATCCTCCTCCCGAGGGTTGACCACCAAAACGGCGCCCGCCGCACCTCCTCCCGCGGCGGGCGCTGTTCCCACGGCAAATGAATTTTGTTCCAAAGGGTTTTGCCCCTTTTAAAAGATGGCAAAAGAGATTTCGTCAAAGCCGACCTCCTCCCCGGCAATGACGAATAGGTCCAACCTTCACCTCCTCCCGAGGGTTGGCCAACCAAACGGCGCCCGCCGCACCTCCTCCCGCGGCGGGCGTTGTTTCCCCGGGGCAAAATGAATTCTGCTCCAAAGGGTTTCGCCCCTTTTCAAAACGCGAAAGAGATTTCGTCAGAGCCGACCTCCTCCCCGGCGATGACGAATACGGTCGATCTTCACCTCCTCCCGAGGATCGACCCCCAAAACGACACCCGCCGGACCTCCTCCCCCGGCGGGTGTTGTTGTTTTCGGCGCCCGGTTCACCATCCGCGGTTTGCCCGCACCAAGCACGGCAATTGCAATCGCCGCCCCAAGCGATTATTCCGGCGCTCATGAGCAAAAATTCCATACACATAGTCGGCGGCGGTCTCGCCGGTTCCGAAGCCGCATGGCAGGCCGCGCAGGCCGGTGTTCCCGTCGTGCTGCATGAAATGCGCCCGGTTCGCGGCACGGACGCGCACAAGACCGATGGCCTGGCCGAACTCGTCTGTTCCAATTCCTTCCGCTCCGACGACGCCGAGAACAACGCGGTCGGCCTGCTGCACGCCGAGATGCGACTGGCCGGCTCGCTGATCATGAGCGCCGGCGACGCCAACCAGGTGCCGGCCGGCGGCGCACTGGCCGTCGATCGCGACGGCTTCTCCGAGGCCGTGACGAAAAGGCTCGAGGCGCATCCGCTGATCACCATCCAGCGCGAGGAAATGCCCGGCCTGCCGCCGGCGGACTGGGACCAGGCGATCATCGCCACGGGACCGCTCACCGCCCCATCACTGGCCCAGTCGATCGCCGAGGCGACCGGCGCCGATGCGCTGGCCTTCTTCGACGCCATCGCGCCGATCGTCCATTTCGACACGATCGACATGGATACATGCTGGTTCCAGTCGCGCTACGACAAGGTCGGCCCGGGCGGCACCGGCAAGGACTACATCAACTGTCCGATGGACAAGGAGCAGTATCTCGCCTTCGTCCAGGCGCTGGTCGACGGCCAAAAAACCGAATTCAAGCAATGGGAAGGCACGCCCTATTTCGACGGCTGCCTGCCGATCGAGATCATGGCCGAGCGCGGCGTCGAGACGCTGCGCTACGGGCCCATGAAGCCGATGGGCCTGACCAACGCGCACAACCCGACGGTCAAGGCCTACGCCGTCGTCCAGCTAAGGCAGGACAATGCGCTGGGCACGCTCTACAACATGGTCGGCTTCCAGACCAAGCTGAAGCATGCCGAACAGGTCCGCATTTTCCGCACCATTCCGGGCCTGGAAAACGCCGACTTCGCCCGCCTCGGCGGCCTGCACCGCAACACCTACATCAATTCGCCGACCCTGCTCGACGCCTCGCTTCAGCTGAAATCGCGCCCGGGCCTGCGCTTCGCCGGCCAGATCACCGGTTGTGAGGGTTATGTCGAAAGTGCCGCGATCGGCCTGCTCGCCGGCCGTTTCGCCGCCGCCGAGCGGCTCGGGCATGCGCCATCCCTGCCGCCGCTCACCACGGCTTTCGGCGCGCTGCTCAACCACATCACCGGCGGCCACATCGTTTCGGACGACGAGCCGGGCAAGCGCTCCTTCCAGCCGATGAATGTCAATTTTGGCCTGTTCCCGCCGGTGGAAGCGCCGAAATCCGAAGGCAAGCGTCTGCGCGGCAAGGACAAGACATCAGCCAAGCGCCATGCCATCACATCGCGCGCGCTGGGCGATTGCCGGCAATGGCTGGGCTTGCCGGCGCCAACAGAAACGGCCGAAGCGGCGGAGTAATTCCCCTATTCGGCCGGGTCGGCACGTACCCTCGGCAATCCCGGCTTTCCCGCCTCGGCAGGATTGCGCCTGACATAAGCCGTCTTCAGGCTCTCCGAAGTTTCACGCGAGCCGTCATGGCTCCAGCCGGGCGGCTTGATCAGGTAGTTCAGGCGATCGCTGAGCGTAAGCCCCGGTGCAAACGCATCCCTGAACATGCCGATCCACTCGTGGAACGCCACTTTCAGCGGATTGAAGGTGCCGAGATTCCTGACGATGCCGTAGCGCGGCCGGTCCTCCTCCAGCTCTTCGACGAAGCTGCCGAACATGCGGTCCCAGATGATCAGCGTGCCGGCATAGTTGGCGTCGAGATAGCGTGGATTGGTGGCGTGGTGGACGCGGTGGTGCGAGGGCGTGTTGAAGATGAACTCGAACCAGCCCCACATCTTGCCGATGGTCTCGGTGTGGATCCAGAACTGCCAGACAAGGTTGAAGCCGAAGGTGAAGGCAATCACCGCGGGGTGAAAGCCGAGCAGCACCAGCGGCGCCTGCAGCACGAACATGAAGGTGAACAGGCCCGTCCAGCTCTGCCTGAGCGCCGTCGACAGATTGTAATGCTGGCTTGAGTGATGGTTGACGTGTTCCGCCCACACCCAGCGCACCCGGTGCGCGATACGGTGATAGACATAGTAGCGCAGATCATCGAGCAGGAAGGCGGCCAGGAACACCCAGGCCGACAGGCCGAGATTGAAGAAGCGGAACTGCCATAGCCACAGCAGCGCCCAGTAGGAGACGACGCCAAGCAGCAATCCGGCGACGACATTGCCGGTGCCCATCATCAGGCTGGTCAGCGTGTCGCGCGTCTCGAACGATCCCTTCGCACGACCGGTGCGCACCAGCCAGAGCTCGATCAGGATGGCGGCGACGAAGAACGGAATGGCCAGCTGGGTAACCTGCGGAAAATCATAGCTGTCCATCACGCGGCCTCCCTGGCGGCATGGCGTGCTTCAAGAGCCTTCAGCAAGGCCTGCGCATCGCCGGCATTGGCGAAGCGGAAACGGCCGCCCTTCCAGGTGAAGTCCGTCAACCGCAATTGAATTGTGTTCATCTCGTCGGAACTGGACACCGAGACGTCCGCCGCGGTGACGATCCGCGTCAAGAAGCAGTCGCCGATGCTGTGGACGATGCCGGTGCGCCCTCGTCCAAGGTCCAGAAATGCCGTCTTGGCATCCGCCGTCAGGTGGATCGCTCGCGCGGCTTCATCGGGAAAATCCTCGGCGAAACGGTGCAACGCCTGATCGGGGTCGGCCAGCGTGGCCGTCTTGCTGCCGCCGGTGAAATGCACCGCGGCAACCGACAGCGCAATGCCAAGGACGACGATCGCGACCAGAACGGGCAAGTTCATGGATTTCCTCCGGGCCGACCTGTCATCTCTGGCGACAGTTCCCGGCACGGCCGAATCCTTAGCACGCTTGACGTTTACGTCAAAGTGCCGGCCAGCCCTTGCTCGCCCGCCGCACCAGCAGCCAATGCCGACGCAAGGCGGATAGCCGCGCGACGCCGTCGAGCGGCGAATGGCGCGAGCCTTCCATCCTGTCGAGATAGGCGCGCGACAGCGCCAATGGCAGGAATGCCGGGCGCAACGACGCCGGCAGCCCGGCGGCGCCCCGCTCGAATGCGGAAAGGTGTTCGCGCGCCAGTGCCGTCATCGCCGCTACGGCGCGCCGCGCCCCAGGCCCGTCATCGCCGGCAACAAATTCCTCCGGCGTCGATCCCGCCGCCGCCAGAATGTCGGCCGGGACAAAACACTGCCCGCGCTTGCGGTGCAGCGGCAACAGCAGCAGGAGACCGGTCATGGCCTGCGCGCAACCCGCCCTGCCCGCCAGTTCAGCGAAGCGGGGCGCCTTGACGGGATCGAGCACCATCGCCGCAAGCTGGATCAGTGCGGCGGCCGTCTCGCCGCAATAGCCTTCCAGGTCGGTGCGCGACGGCATCGGATCGTCATAGAGATCGAAGATGCGTGCCTCGAGCATGTTGTCGAAGGCCAGTTTCGGCAGGTGATGGCCAGAAATTGTCGCCTTCAATGCGTCGGCGACAGGATGGCCGATGGCTGCGCCGTCACTGTCGGCCGCGATGAGGTCACGCCACCATTGCAGCCGCACCTCGCCCGGCAATGCTTCATGGATGCGATCGCGGATGCCGGCGATTTCGGCATTGAAAGCGTAGAGCGAAAACAGCGCATCGCGCTTGTCGGCCGGCGCGTAGAGTGCCGTCAGATAGCGGTCATGATCGGCGGCCCGCACCGCGTCCATGACGATTTTGGCATTTTGCGACATATCAATCGACGGCGATGAGCGCGGCAGCCACGGCGCGGTCTTCCGCCAGGAGGACATTGTAGGTCCGCACCGCAGCCCCGGTCGACATCGGGTCGGAGGCAATACCGGCCTCCTTCAGCGCCTCCCGCAGCGCCGCGGGCAATGGCCTCAAATCCTTGCCCATGCCGACCAGCAGGATCTCGACCTTGTCCGCCTCGGCCAGCAGTTTTTCGAAATCCGCCACTGTCAGCGCTGAAGCGTCCGCCGGCTCCCAGCCATGGATGCCGGATGGCAGGCACAGCAGCGAACCGCGATGCGACATGTCGGCAAAGCGGAACCCGCCATTGCCATAGGCCTCGATCGGCGCGCGGCCGGGGAAGTGCGCCTCGCGGATGACGATGCCTTTGCCGGTCACCACTTTCGTCCCCTTCGGGGCCGCGCGTCAGGTCGCGACCGCCTTGCCGCCGTTGACCGGCTTCTCCTCGTCGGCCGAAGCCTGCGGCCGCAGCTTGAACAGGATCAGCAGCGGTGCCGCGATGAAGATCGACGAATAGGTGCCGAAGACGACGCCGAACAGCATGGCCAGCGTAAACGAGCGGATCACCTCGCCACCGAACAAAACCAGCGCCAGCAGGGCCAAGCTGGTCGTCACCGAGGTCAGCGTCGTTCGCGACAGCGTCTCGTTGATGGCGTTGTTCAACAGTTGCGGCAGCGGCATGCGCTTGTATTTTCGCAAATCCTCACGAACGCGGTCATAGACCACGATCGTATCGTTCAGCGAATAGCCGATGATGGTCAGGATCGCCGCCAGCGATGACTGGTTGAATTCAAGCCCGGAGATGACGAAGAAGCCGAGCGTCATGACCACATCGTGCACCGTCGCAACGATGGCGCCGACCGCGAACTGCCATTCGAAGCGGAACCAGACATAGACCAGGATGCCGACCAGCGCGACCAGCATTGCGATCGTGCCTTGCTTGGCCAACTCCCCGGAAACCGTTGGCCCCACAACTTCGACGCGGCGGAAGTCATAATTGTCCTGCAGCTCGCCGCGCACCTTGTCGATGACCGTCTGTTCGGCGTTTTCACCGGCATCTTGCGTGCCAACGCGGATCAGCACGTCGTTCGGCGCACCGAACTGCTGCACCTGGACCTCACCGATGTTGAGATCCGACAGCCGGCCTCTGATGTCGGCGATGTCCGCATTGCCGCTCTTGGCCTGCACCTCGATCAGCGAACCGCCCTTGAAGTCGATGCCGTAATTGATGCCGACGGTCATGAACGTCACCACGGACAGCACCGACAGGAAGCTCGACAGCGCGAACGTCCAGCGGCGGATGCCCATGAAGGGGATCTTGGTGCCCGGCGGAATGAAGGTCACCGGGGCCTTCGGCAATTCCTTCGGACGGGCGCGGCGCAGCCAGATCGACACCAGCATGCGGGTGAAGGTGAACGCGGTGAACACCGTGGTCAGGATGCCGATGGCGTAGGTGATGGCAAAGCCCTTGACCGGGCCGGTGCCGAGATAGAACAGCACCACTGTCGCGATCAGCGAAGTGACATTGGAATCAATGATCGTCGCCAGCGCCTTCGAGAACCCGGTATCGATCGCCTGGATCACCGAGCGGCCGGCGCGTCGCTCCTCGCGGATGCGTTCGTAGATCAGCACGTTGGAATCCACCGCCATGCCGATGGTCAGCACGATACCGGCGATACCCGGCAAGGTCAGCGTCGCGCCGAGCAGCGACAGCAGGCCGACGATCATCGCCACGTGCACCGCCAGCGCGATGTTGGCGAGGAAGCCGAGGAAGCCGTAGGCAACGAACATGAAGGCAACGACGAGGATCGAACCGATGATGCCGGCCACCTTGCCGGCATGGATCGAATCCTGGCCAAGGCCCGGTCCGACAGTGCGTTCCTCGATGACCGTCAGTGTCGCCGGCAACGCACCGGCTCGCAAAAGCACGGCGAGATCATTGGCGCTCTGGGCGGTGAAATTGCCTGATATCTGGCCGGTGCCGCCGAGGATCGGTTCACGGATCTGCGGCGCCGAGATCACCTGGTTGTCGAGGATAATGGCGAATAGCTTGCCGACATTTTGCGAGGTCGCCTGGCCGAAGCGGGCGGCGCCCTTCGAATCGAAGCGGAATGAAACCACCGGCTCGTTGTTCTGCGAATTGTAGGTCGCCTGCGCGTCGACGAGGTTTTCGCCCGAAACGATGACGCGGTTTTCGATCAGATACGGAACCGGCGGATCGTCCTGCGAATAAAGCACCGAGGAGCCTGCGGGCGGGCGCCCCTTGAGCGCGTCCTGCACCGGCATCGACTGGTCGACCATCTGGAAGGTCAGCTTCGCGGTCTGGCCGAGGATTTCCTTCAGCCGCTGCGGGTCCTGCAGGCCTGGCACCTGCACAAGGATGCGGTCGTCGCCTTGCCGCTGCACGATGGGCTCGGTGGTGCCGAGTTCGTTGACGCGGCGCTCGACCACTTCGATCGACTGCGCCAATGCGGTCGATGTGCGGTATTTGATACCAGCGTCGGTGACGGTGAATTTGAGCAGGCCCGGCTCGGAATCATCCAGCGACATTTCCTGGATGGAGCCACCGGAGAACAGGCCAGCGGCGACAGGATCGGTCAAGGTCTTCAACGCCTTCTTCGCGGCGTCGAGCTGGGCCGGATCCGTGATGCGCACCTGCAAGGTCCGCCCGGTGCCGGCAAGGCCGGTATAGCCGATCTTGGCGTCACGCAGCAGCGTGCGGATTTCGTCGCGCGTCGTCTCCAGCCGATCCTTGATCAGATCGTTCTGGTTCATCTCCAGCAGGATGTGCGAACCGCCCTGCAGGTCGAGGCCGAGCGTCATCTGCCGCTTCGGCACCCAGCTCGGCAGCTGGGCCAACGTGCTGGCGGGGAACAGATTGGGCGCGGCGAGGATCACTGTGATGGCGACGGCCATCCAGATCAGGATCATCTTGAAGCGCGAAAAATACAGCATATGGCGTCGTCCGTCAGAGCGTGTCCGCGGATCGCTCCGCCTTGAATTGGGTTATTTCTTGGCGTTCTGGTTGGCCACCGGTTCGCCCTTGACGCGCACATCGGCGATCGTCGAGCGCAGCGCCGTCACCTTGGTGCCACCACCAAGGTCGATCTCGAGCTCGTTGTCGTCGATCACCTTCGTCACCTTGCCGACGAAACCACCGCCGGTGACAACCGTATCGCCGCGGCGGACCGCCGCCAGCATCTCGCCGCGCTTCTTCAGCTGCGTGCGCTGCGGGCGGATGATCAGAAAATACATGATCACGAAAATCAGGACAAACGGCAAAATGCTGATGAACATATCGGGAGAGGCGCCGCCAATGCCTTGGGCGTATGCCGGTGTCACGAACATCGAGGTACTCCTGAATTTTGAAAACAGCCGCCAACCGTCCTGCGGAGTTTGGCGGCCCCTTGAAATTTGGCCGGAATATAGTCGGTAAAGTTGTCAATGCAACTGCGCGACCGACCAAATCGGCTGCTTTTCCGGCCTGTTCGCCCGTGTTAGAGCAGGATCGCGAAAAGCGAGAGCCGGTTTACAGAAAAGATCACGCTCGAACAAAAGGTTGGGACAGGTTTCGAACCCGACGGATTCGAACGTGTCCCACCTGCCTGCCCCAGGAAACGAGCCAGAAGACCTGAAATGACCGACAGCACCATCGACGCCCTCAACAAGAAACTTGACCGCCTGATCGAGGCTGTCGGCCGCCTCGCCCCGCCGCCGATGCCTGAAACCGACCTCGGCGAGGCCGACTGCTTCGTCTGGCAGGCGGATCCCGGCTATCTTGAGCCGGTGCGCAAGGTCAACCGCGTCGACATCGGCCTGATCCGCGGCGTCGACCGCGTGCGCGACATCCTCGTCGACAACACCGAGCGCTTCGCCGCCGGCTTTGCCGCCAACAACGTGCTGTTGTGGGGCGCGCGCGGCATGGGCAAATCGTCGCTGGTCAAGGCCGTGCATGCCGAGATCAATGCCCGGGCCAAATCACAAAAGGCTAAATCCGACCTGCCGCTCAAGCTGATCGAGATCCACCGCGAGGACATCGATACGCTGCCGAAGCTGATGGGTCTGCTGAAGGCCGCGCCCTTCCGCGTCATCCTGTTTTGCGACGATCTGTCCTTCGATCATGACGACACGTCCTACAAGTCGCTGAAGGCGGCACTTGAAGGCGGCGTCGAAGGCCGCCCTGCCAATGTCATCTTCTACGCCACCTCGAACCGCCGCCATCTGTTGCCGCGCGACATGATCGACAATGAGCGCTCGACCGCCATCAACCCGTCCGAAGCGGTCGAGGAGAAGGTCTCGCTCTCCGACCGGTTCGGGCTTTGGCTCGGCTTCCACAAATGCTCGCAGGACGAGTATCTCGAGATGATCAACGGCTATGCCAGCCATCATGGCCTCGACATCGACCCCGAACAGCTGCGCGCGGAGGCGCTGGAATGGGCGACGACGCGCGGCAGCCGCTCGGGCCGCGTCGCCTGGCAATTCACGCAGGATCTGGCCGGCCGGCTTGGCAAGCCGCTCAAGGACTGAGGCGCCGCCAACGCCAATTCCAGGATGTCACTTGGGCGGCCGCGCCCGTCGCACGTCGCGCGGCGTTTGGCCAATCTCGCGGCGCATCCAATGCGCCAGATGTGACTGGTGCGCGAAGCCCGTCAATTCCGCGACCTCGCTGGTGCTAAGATCGCCCTGCTGCAGCAGGGCACGCGCGCGTTCGACCCGACGTCGCAACACGTAGCGATGCAGGGTGACGCCCGTCGCCACCTTGAACCATGTCCGCAAGTGCGAGCTGCTCGCGCCGGCAACCCGGGCCAGCCGATGGATCGAGAGCGGCTCGTGGAGAGCGGCCTCGATGTGCTCCAGGACGCGCTTGAGCTGGATATCCGACAGGCGGTTCGTTCGTTCGATGTCCATATCGTCGGCACCAAGCAGCCTGACCGCCAGAGCGGCGCCAATGCTGTCGGCGAATAGAGAGCCGCTCGGTGCGCCTGCATCGAGATCGCTCTGGAGTGCGCGAGCGAGATGTTCGATGCGCTCGTCACGAAGCAGGTGGCGCGTGTCGAGCCGCGACACCAGCGCCCTGCCGCCAAGTTCCGCCGCTACCCTTTCCATCAGGGCTGGCTGCAAGACGATCTCGATCGTGTCGAACGCGGTTTCGGCCTCGAAACCGCCCTCCTCGCCAGCTGGTACCAGGTCGATATCGCCGGCGCGCCTGACGAAATAGCGCCCAACCTGATTGCAGTAGGAGCGTGTCGCCGCGCTGGCATGCACCATGACGCGATGGTGCGGCGCCCGCGGCAGACGATGGACACCTGCCTCGATGTGCCGGGAGATCATTGCGACGTCGGATGGGGATCGGGCCGGAGCGAATTGTGGACGCATGCTCTCTCGATTCATGGCGAAACCTGTTCAAGATTTGGCAATTCCCGCGCGACTTTCAATGCCGCGGACCTGTACGCACGCCTCTCCATCAAGCTTGGAAGAGAGGTTGCCATGAGTTTCTATGTTGTCGTCGGCGCGGGCCCGGTTGGACGCGAGACCGCGCGCCTTCTTGGAGAGGAAGGACATGATGTCGTTCTCACCAGCCGAGGCGTCGGTTCGAACGCGCTGCCGAACGTGCGGACCATACAGGCCGATGCCACGGATGCCTCGGAACTGTCGCGTATCTGCCGGGGTGCCGATGCCATTTTCATGTGTGCCATGGCCGCGTATGATCGGTGGCCGACCGACTTTTTCCCCATCATCGATGGCACCGTGCGCGCGGCCGAAGCGGTCGGTGCCAAACTCATCGTGCTCGGAAACCTCTATGGCTACGGGGAAAATGCCGATAGCCCGCTTCGCTCCGACCTGCCCCTGGACCCCACTTCGAGGAAGGGAACCGCCAGGACGATCATGTGGCAGCGGGCGGTTCGTGCCGACATACCGGCGATCGAAATACGCTCCAGCGACTATCTCGGGCATGGCGCGATCAGCTATTTTTCACTGATCGCGCTGCCCTCCATCATCGAGGGCAAGCCTGCCGCCTTCATTGGAGACCTCGACGCAACCCATGCCTGGACCTTCACCAAGGATGTCGCGAGGACGCTGGTCGCGGCGGCCCGCTACAACGGCGAATGGGGACACGCGTTTCACGTTCCCTCGCAATATGCCTCACCCCGGGAGCTCATCCAGAAAACCGCGGCGATGCTCGGAAGAGAGGTTTCAGGGATACGTTCCTATTCCGCCACCGAGATCGAATCCCAGGGCATGCATGAGGCCATCGAGATGAGCTACCTCTTCGAGAGACCCCTGCTGGTTGATGCCTCCGACACAGAGGCGCTTCTGGGCGTGAAGGCCAGCAGCCTCGAGGAGATGATCGCCGACACGCTCCGCGATCATCTGTGAACCGCGCGGGCGGGCCTTGCACAAACTGAAAAAGCCCGCTCCTTGCGGAACGGGCTGAGCCGGCGGGCCGGACTGGAGGTCAGACGGCCCGCAAATCGCTTTTTTTGTTCTATTCGAGATAGGTCGAGGGATCGACCGGCGCCGAGTTCTTGCGCACTTCGAAGTGCAGCTTCGGCGAGTCCGTCGTACCGCTCATGCCCGAGAGTGCGATCTCCTGGCCGCGCTTGACCTTCTGGCCGCGCTGCACCTCGATCGAGCTGGCATGGCCATAGACGGTGACCAGGCCGTTCTCGTGGCGCACCAGCACCGTATTGCCGAATTCCTTGAGCCCGTCGCCGGCGTAGATGACGACGCCGTTCTCGGCCGCCTTGATCGGCGTGCCCGAGGGCACGGCGATGTCGACGCCGTCCTTGCCGGATCCGAAACCGGAGATAACCCGGCCGCGCACCGGCCAGCGCATCTTGCCGATACCCGTGGCATCGGGCGCCACCGCGTCGTCGTCCTCGGCCTGCTGGATGACCTTCGCGTCCTTCTTCGGCGGCGTATAGGATGCCAGCGTTTCCGACGGTGTTGTCTTTGCCGGAGGCTGCGTGGTTGCGGTGGTCACCGGATCGACTTTTGCCGGCTTGGCGCTGGCGACCGTCGCGGTTCCACCGGCCGGCACCTTCAGGGTCTGGCCGATCTTGAGCAGGCCATCCTTCATGCCGTTGGCCTGCTTAAGCGCAACGACGCCGACGCCGGTCTTCCTGGCGATCGAAGACATCGTGTCACCCGACTGGACCGTGTAGGTGCTGGCGGCGCCTGTTGCCTTGGCGGTCTGCGCCGGCTTGGGCTCCTTGGGCTGGCTTGCGGCGGCCGAAGCATCGACCTGCGCGGCGGACTTGCCTTCCTTGAGCTTAGGCTGCTGCGGCAGGACGGCGACCTTGTCCGGCGCGGTGGCCGGCAGGTCGTGCTTGCCATCCTTCGCCGATCCGTCCTTCAGCTGCTTGGCGTCGGCGACCTTCGGCTCGGCCTTGCTCGAATAGGCATAGGCCGGAATGACGATCTTCTGGCCGGTCTTCAGCCCCTTGGTCGGGCTCAGGCCATTCACCTTCATGATGACATCGGCCGGTACTTTGTAATGCGCCGCCAGTCCGGAAATGGTCTCGCCGTCCCTGACGACGATCTCGGTCGCGTGCGGCCTGCCCGCCTCGGCTACCTTCGGCGCGTCGGGCTGAGCATTCTTGAACGGCTTAGCGGCCGGCTCCACGTTGCCGGTTGTCGTCCTGTCAACATGGGGAGCAGGCCGAACCATGGCCGGCGCCGATGCGACACGCACTGGATTGGCGGCGGGCGCGAGCGCCGGCGCGGGTTGCGCCTGGGCTGAAACGGGCGGCGACAACGGCCGGCTCGAAACCGGTTCGAGGCTCGAGCGGCTGACCGACTGCGTGTGGGTGCCGTCAAGCGGCGCTGCCGAGACATCGCCCGGATAGGGCTGTACGGCATCCTGCTTGTTGATGATGGCGCGCTGATTGTTGGTCGAGGAAGTGAAGACGTCGTCGACACTGTTGAACCGCGAAGCCTGGGAACTGCACCCGGCGGCCGCCCCCGCAATCATGAGAACAGCGCAGCCCCGCGCCAGATTGCGACTGTTTGTCTTCAAAACACTGAGTTGCATCGCACTAACCCGCACAAACGCTGCACCAACTGGATCGGATTAAAGCGCGTTAATGTTACTGGTCGGTTAACCCATTAGAATCCGACGAAAATTTTCTTAAAACATTCGAGTGCGCCGGAGGCGCGTTGAGATTCAGGTCAGAGCGAGTCGAAAATGGTTGATAGCGAGAACCGGAGCGGAGCGTACTTCAGTACGTGAGCACAGTTCTACTGCGACGCAGTAGAACGGGGAAGCGCAGGTGTCAGCCATTTGCAGGCCGGTCTCACCTGAATATCAATGCTCCTAGATGACCGCCGCTATGCTGCGCAGGATCGGCTGCAGCCGCACGAGGCCGATATCCTCGCGCTCGAAACGGCTGCCGACCTTGGTGAGCTTGGCCAGCACCTGCTCGCCCTCCTCCGGCCCGATCGGCGCGATGACGATGCCGCCGCTCGACAATTGGTCGAGCAGGAAGCGCGGCAGGCTGTCGAAGGCGGCCCAGGCAACAATGCGGTCGAACGGGCCTTCTGCAGGCAGGCCGCCGGAGCCGTCGGACTGGCGCACGATGACATTGCCGATGCCAAGCGCCTCGAAACGCTGCCTAGCCTGTTCGACAAGCGTCTTGTAGCGGTCGATGGTGACGATCCGTGCCGCCAGCCGTGACATTACCGCCGCCGTATAGCCGGAGCCGGTGCCGATCTCGAGCACGCGGTTTCCCGCTTCGATGGCAAGGGCCGCGATCACCGCCGCCTGCATGTCGGCGCCTTCGATCGCCTCGCCGCATTCGATCGGCAGCATGCGGTCGGACCAGGCGATCTGGTGGAAATGGGGCGCCAGGAAGCCGCGCCGTGGTGTTGCCTCGAAAGCCGCGATCAGCGCCTTCGGCACGGTTCCCCGGCCGCGCAGGCGCAACAGGAAAGCGGCAAATCCTTCGCGGTCATCGATTGGCAGGTTCATGCAAGCGCCTTGCTCAGCTGGTCACGGATCTCATGCGCGGTGAGGTCGAGCTGCAGTGGCGTCACCGACACCAGACGGTTGCGCAGCGCATGGAGGTCGGTGCCTTGCTTGCCCTCGACCGGCTCGCGGCCGAAGCGCAGCCAGTAGTAAGGCAAGCCGCGCCCGTCACGGCGCTCATCGACCCACAGGCTGTGCACGAGTTTGCCTTGCATGGTGACTACAGTGCCGGCGACCTCCTCGGGAAGGCAGTTGGGAAAATTGACATTGAGCAGCACGCCGTCCGGCAGCGGCGTCGCGACGAGCTTCTTCAGCAGTGCCGGCGCAAGCGCCTCCGTCGTTTCATAGGGAACGATGCGATCCTCGCCGACATAGGAATAGCCCTGGCTAAGCGCGATCGAGCGGATACCGAGCAGCGCGCCTTCCATGGCGCCGGCGACGGTTCCCGAATAGGTCACGTCGTCGGCGATATTGGCGCCCGAATTGATGCCGGACAGGATCAGGTCGGGCGCGCCGGGCAGGATCTTCTTCACCCCCATGATGACGCAATCGGTCGGCGTGCCGCGCACGGCAAAATGCTTCTCGCCGATCCTGCGCAGCCGCAGCGGCTCCGAGATCGACAGCGAATGCGCGTAGCCGGACTGGTCCTGCTCCGGCGCCACCACCCAGACATCGTCGGAGAGCGTGCGCGCGACGCGTTCGAGCGACGCCAGGCCCTCGGCATGAATGCCGTCGTCATTGGTCAGAAGAATGCGCATTACTTCGCTTCGATCTTTGCCAGACCGCCCATGTAAGGCCGCAGCACTTCAGGAATGGTTACGCTGCCATCCTCGTTCTGGTAGTTTTCGATGACGGCAATCAGGGCGCGGCCGACGGCGGTGCCCGAACCGTTGAGCGTATGGACGAAGCGATTGCCCTTGCCGTCCTTGTCCTTGTAGCGCGCGTCCATGCGGCGCGCCTGGAAGTCGCCGCAGACCGAACAGGACGAGATTTCGCGATAGGCGTTCTGGCCGGGCAACCAGACCTCGATGTCGTAGGTCTTGCGCGCGCCAAAGCCCATGTCGCCGGTGCACAAAACCATGGTGCGGAACGGCAGTTCCAGCCGCTTCAGCACTTCCTCGGCGCATTGCGTCATCCGCTCGTGCTCGGCGAGCGAGGATTCCTGGTCGGTGATCGACACCAGCTCGACCTTGTAGAACTGGTGCTGGCGCAGCATGCCGCGTGTGTCGCGGCCGGCCGAGCCGGCTTCCGAACGGAAGCACGGCGTCAGCGCGGTGAAGCGCAGCGGCAGCTTTTCATGCGCGGTGATTTCTTCGCGCACGAGGTTGGTGAGCGGCACCTCGGCAGTCGGGATCAGGCCAAGCCTGCCCTCCCCATGCGGCGTGAAGAATAGGTCTTCTTCGAATTTCGGCAGCTGGTTGGTGCCGAAAAGCACCTCGTCGCGCACCATCAGCGGCGGGATCACTTCCTCGTAGCCGTGCTCGGTCGTGTGCAGGTCGAGCATGAACTGGCCGATCGCGCGTTCCATCCGCGCCAGTCCGCTCTTCAGCACGGTGAAGCGCGAGCCCGACAGCTTTGCCGCCCGCTCGAAATCCATCATGCCGAGCGCTTCGCCGACCTCGAAATGCTCCTTCACCCAGTTCGGCCGCGTTGGCACCCTGCCGACAATGTGTTTGACGACATTGTCGTGTTCGTCCTTGCCGACCGGCACATCGTCGAGCGGCACGTTGGGCAGCACCGCCAGCGCGTCGGTCAGCGCCTTGTCGAGCTCGCGCTCACGCGCCTCGCCATTCTGGATGAAGGTTTTTATATCGCCGACTTCGGCCTTGAGCTTTTCGGCAAGAGCGGCGTCACCCGAACGCATGGCGTTGCCGATCTCCTTCGAGGCGGCGTTGCGGCGCTCCTGCTTGGTCTGCAGCTCGGTGACGTGTTCGCGCCGCGCCTCGTCCCTGGCGATCAGATCATCGACCGTGGACTGCGCCTCGCCGGCCGACCACGAGCGCTTCACCAGCGCCTCGACAAGGGCCTTCGGGTTGTCGCGAATCCATTTGATGTCAAGCATAGTCTGAACGCTCCTGAGCTAAGCTCCGAGGGCGTAAACCGCATCCTTGACCGATGCAAGATGAGGCTGGGCGGCGCTTGTCGTTTTCCGCCGCCGCTGAGGTCTTACGAGGCAGCCGGCGCCGGAGGCTCGTCCGGTGTCTTGTCGGCCACGGTCTCCCCGGCTTCCTGCTTCTCACGCGCCAGGCGCTCGCGCTCCTGGCTGCGCTCGATCAGCCGGGACGACCAGATGGCGACCTCGTAGAGCAGGATGGTCGGGATGGCCAAGCCGATCTGGCTCATCGGATCGGGCGGCGTCAGCACCGCCGCGACGACGAAGGCGATGACGATCGCCCATTTGCGCTTCTCGGCCAGTGCCTTGGACGACAGCATGCCGACGCGGGTCATCAAGCTGGTCACCACCGGCAGCTGGAACACCAGGCCGAAGGAGAAGATCAGCGTCATGATCAGGCTGAGATATTCCGACACTTTCGGCAGCAGCGAAATCTGCACCTGCTCGTCCGTGCCGGCCTGCTGCATGGCGAGGAAGAACCACATCACCATCGGGGTGAAGAAGAAATAGACCAGCGAGGCGCCCATCAGGAATAGGACCGGCGACGCGATCAGGAACGGCAGGAAGGCGTTGCGCTCGTTCTTGTAGAGGCCGGGCGCGATGAATTTGTAGATCTGCGTGGCGATCAGCGGAAAGGCGATGATCATGCCGCCGAACATGGCGAGCTTGACCTGCGTGAAGAAGAATTCCTGCGGCGCGGTGTAGATCAGCTCGACCTTGTGCGGGTCGAGACCCGCCCATTTCGTCGCCCATTTGAAGGGGACGACCAGAAGGTTGAACAGCCTCTTGGCGAAGAAGAAGCACACCAGGAAGGCGACGAAAAAGCCGCCGAGCGACCAGATCAGCCGGCGGCGCAACTCGATGAGATGCTCGATCAGCGGCGCCGACGATTTCTCGATCTCGTCCTTTTCCTTGTCCGAAACGCTCACTTGGCGGCTCCAGCCGTCTTCTTGGCCGCCGGCTTCTTCGCCGGCGCAGGTTTCGGTTCGGCTTTCGCCACGGTCTTTGCCGCAGTCGCCTTGGCGGCAGAAGGCTTCGTCACGGCCTTTGTCGACGCCTTAGGCGCGGGTGCGGCTTTTACCGTCACCACTGGTGCGGCTTTTGCCGTCACCGGCTTCGCGGATGTCGAGGCCTTGGCTGGCACCTTTGCCGCCGGCGCGGCCTTGGCGGCTTTCTTGGACGCCTTCGGCGCCACGGCAGGTTCCGTGGATGCCGCCACCGAATCATCGGTCATGGCCGGGAAAATCGGCGTTGGCGGCGTGGCTCCCGCAGCGCTGACGCCAGGCATTTCCGTCGCGCCGTTCTTCACCGGCTCAGCCGCCTGTGGCGTTGAGGCCGTCGGCGTTGCCGGATCAGCCGCCGGCTTCGGCTTCATTGCCGAGTCGACGCCGGCACGCACATCGGCTGCCGCCTGCTCGAACGGATTGAGCTGTTTTCTGATCTCGGCAACGGGGCTTAGGCCCCTGAGCTCGTCGACCGATTTCTTGACGTCGTCGAGCTCGGCTTCCTTCAGCGCTTCGTTGAACTGTTTCTGGAAGTCGGCGGCCATGGCGCGCAGCTTCGCCGTCGTGCGGCCAAAGGTGCGCAGCATATTGGGCAAATCCTTCGGCCCGACGACCACGATCATGACGATCGCGATCACCAGCATTTCGGTCCAGCCGACTTCAAACATGGCACTCTGTTCCGACTAGAACTTTTTGGCTCAGCTCTTGCTGGCTTTTTCCTTCACGGCCGAAACGGTCTCGTCGGGACGGTGTTCGACGGTGCGCTTGTCGTCGGCGACGTCGTCGTCCGCCATGCCCTTCTTGAAGCTCTTGATGCCTTTGGCCATGTCGCCCATCAGCTCGGGAATCTTGCCGCGGCCGAAGACCAGCAGTACGATCACCAGCACGATCATCCAGTGCCAAATCGAAAATGAACCCATAGCAAATCTCTCTCGAATGTTTTCCCTGGCGATGATCTATGCGTTTTCGCGTTGGGATTCAAACACAACAGCGACAGAGTTTATGAAAGGGTGACGGATGTCACGCTTTTTCGACTCGCTGGCCCGCTACCAATCGGCGCATCTACGACCTATCGGCGCGCTTGGACAGAGCGCCAGTGGTCAATCTTCCGTGACGCGTGGCGTCAGCAGGCCGAGTTCCTCGAGATCGATATCGGTCAGCGGATCCTCGTCTTCCGTCAGCACGTCGGGGTCGGCCGGCGGCTGCGGGATGGAGAAATTCGACGGCATGCGGCCCGAGAGCAGGCCCGCCCCCTTCAGTTCTTCCATACCGGGAAGATCGCGGATTTCCTCGAGCGCGAAATGTTCGAGGAACGTTTCGGTGGTGCCATAGGTGACGGGACGGCCAGGTGTCTTGCGGCGACCGCGCATGCGCACCCATTCCGTCTCGAGCAGCGTGTCCAGCGTGCCCTTCGACGTCTCGACGCCGCGGATATCCTCGATCTCGGCGCGTGTCACCGGCTGGTGATAGGCGATGATCGCCAGCACTTCGAGCGCCGCGCGCGACAGCTTGCGCTGCTGCACCGTGTCGCGGCTCATCAGGAAGGCGAGATCGCCGGCGGTGCGGAAAGCCCAGGCGTCGCCGACCCGCACCAGATTAACGCCGCGCCGGGCATAGACCTGCTGCAGCTCGGCCATGGCCAAGGCAACGTTGATGCCGTCGGGAAGGCGCGAGGCAAGCTGCTTCTCGCTGACGGGTTCGGCGCTGGCGAAGACAATCGCCTCCGCCATGCGCACGGCCTCCGCAATATGCAGGCGCTCGGCCGGGTTCTGCACCGGGTTCTCGGCCGAAGTCTGGTCGAGATCGCCTTCCAGTTCATCGTCCACCTTGAAGGGGATAACCGAAGCGTTGGCGCGTTCGCTCATGATGCCACCTCGACTGCCTTGATTGCCGGTGCGCGGTGATCGCGCAGATAGATTGTCGCGAACACCTCGTCCTGTCGCAGATCCATCTTGCGCTCGCGCACCAGTTCCAATGTCGCCGCGAACGAGCTGGCGATCGCCGTGCGCCGCTCTTCTGGGCTGGTCATGTATTGGATGAGGAAGCTGTCCAGCGCCGTCCAGTCGCGCAGCGAGCCGATCAGCCGGGTCAGGATATCGCGCGCATCCTTGAGTGACCAGACGCCACGCCTGGCTATCGTTACATTGGTGATCGCCTGCTTCTGCCGCTGCTGGGCATAGGCGGTCAGGAGATCGTAGAGCGACGCCGAATAGGCGTTGCGCTTTTCGATGATCACCATTTCGGGCATGCCGCGCGCGAACACGTCGCGGCCGAGGCGATTGCGGTTGACAAGGCGGGCCGCCGCATCACGCATCGCTTCCAGCCGCTTCAGCCGGAACTGCAGCACGGCCGCCAGTTCCTCGCCGCTCTCGCCCTCTTCGCCCGGCTGCTTGGGGATCAACAGCTTCGACTTGAGGAAGGCGAGCCATGCCGCCATCACCAGATAGTCGGCCGCAAGTTCGAGCCGCAGCGCCCTCGCCGTCTCGACAAAGGCCAGATACTGCTCGACCAGCGCCAGGATCGAGATGCGCGCCAGGTCGACCTTCTGGGTGCGGGCAAGATGCAGCAGAAGATCGAGGGGGCCTTCGAAGCCGGCCACATCGACGACCAGCGACGGGTCGCCGGTGACGCGTGAATCGTCATTCTCGGCCCACAGGCGGTCCATCGGTGCGGCCTTCGCGGCCTTGCCTTCCAATGTCTCCGCCACTGCCTCTGTCACTTCCCTTGATTAGGCCACCGCATCGAAATAGGTGGCGAATTCAGCGCGTATCTCGGTTTCCTCTGCCGCGTCGCGTTTCCTTATATAGGTCAGCGCCCGCTTTGCACGCTCCAGCGACTTGCCTTCAAGCCCCGTGGTGCGCGACGCAATGCCCGCCATCTCCTCGAAAACGCCGTTGCAGTGAAGGACCAGATCGCAGCCGGCCGCAAGGATCGACGCCGCCTTTGTCGGGAAATCCCCAGAAAGTGCTTTCATCGAGGTGTCGTCGCTCATCAGGAGCCCATCGAAGCCGATGTCGCGGCGGATGATCTCGTCAATGACCTTGCCGGACGTCGTCGCCGGATTCTTGGGGTCGATGGCGCTGTAGACGACATGCGCCGTCATCGCCATCGGCAGGTCGTTGAGCTCCCGGAACGGGGCAAAGTCATGCCGCTGCAGGGCGCTGAGCGACGCGTCGACCGTCGGCAGCTCGAAATGCGTGTCGGCAAAGGCCCTTCCATGTCCCGGAATGTGTTTCATCACGGGCAGCACGCCGCCCGACATCAGGCCTTCGGCGGCGGCACGGCCGAGTTCGATGACCGCGCGCGGCTCCTTGCCATAGGCACGTGCGCCGATGACGTCGCTGGCGCCTTCGATCGGCACGTCGAGCACCGGGAGGCAATCCGCGGTGATGCCGTAGCGCAGCAGATCGAAGGCGTGCAGGCGCGCCATCAGCCAGGCAGCACGGGCACCGGCGTCAT
Source organism: Mesorhizobium sp. B2-4-19 (assembly GCF_006441315.1). Taxonomy (NCBI): domain Bacteria; kingdom Pseudomonadati; phylum Pseudomonadota; class Alphaproteobacteria; order Hyphomicrobiales; family Phyllobacteriaceae; genus Mesorhizobium; species Mesorhizobium sp. B2-4-19. Next base: position 134,475 of record NZ_VFUV01000009.1, read on the forward strand.
GATCGTCGCGCCAGAGCGCACCAAGCGCCCCGCCCGCCGGGTAGTTCGGCGCCAGCGGCGGCCGCAGGCGTTGCACCCTGCCGCCTTCCTGGTCGATGAACACCAGCGCGTCCGGCCGCCCGATACAGTCGCGCATCTCGGCGACCAGATCGCGGATCTGCTCGGTCTCGCCGATGTTGCGAGCAAACAGGATGAAGGCCCATGGGCATTCATTGCGATAGAAATTGATTTCTTCGCGGGTGAGCGATTTCCCGGCACAGCCGAGGATCATGGATTTTGATTCGGTCATACCAGGAGTCTAGGGCTTCGCGCCGCTAAAGGGAATCGTCTGGAAATACATGCGGTCCGACGCCGGAAATGCTTCCACATGAAAAAGCGCTGGGCGTATGAAAAAGCCGGCGCGACCTTGGGCCGCGCCGGCTTTGACTGGTTGAACGCGTCTAGCGCGACACGAAGCAGTTGCCGCCGGCGGCCTTGTAGCTGGTGCACAAATTGATGGCATCGTTGCGTGACTGGGCCACGACGCGGACGCGGTAGAACGTGCCCTTGCCGGCTATCTCGGCCTTGACGATGTTGGCGGTGCGGCCGGCAAGCACGCTGCCATAGCGGCGCTGCAGGTCCTGGTAGGTCGACTGGGCGCTTTCCACCGTCGGCTGCGAAGCAACCTGCATCGACCACGAACCGCTACCGGTCGCTGTCGTTGCCTGGTCAATGGAGGCGACCTGATCGGGCTTGACCTCGCCGACGACGTCGACGGGCTGGTCGGATGGACGCTGCGGCGCGATCGCAACCTTGGCCGGAGTATTGGCCGACTGCGTCTTGGCCGGTTTGGCCGCAGGCTTGAGGGCCGGCTCATCGCCCGACTGGGCCGCGGCGGGCGCCACGGTGCCGGTCGGGTCGGCATCGGCGGACGGCGCGACGTGCTGCGGCGCCGGATCGCTCGGCTCAGCGGCCGCCACCTGCGGCGCGGCCGGCGCCGGATCGTCGCGCGGCACCAGCGAGCCGTCCGATTTGACCACCATCGTCCTCACCTTGCGCGGTGCGACGGCGACGACATCGGTGTTGTTGCCCTTGTCGGTATCCTGCAGCACCTGCGCGATGCGATCCTCTGACTTGGGCGCTGGCGCCGCATTGTCGGCAGGGGCAACTTTGCCAGCCGGCGTCGCACTGGCGGTCGGCGCGGCATTGCCGTCATCGGCTCCGCCGACGACAGCACCCTGGCCGGCAGAAGGATCGACGGCACGGGCCGGATCCTTCGCCTGCACATCCACGGGAACCTCGGTGTTGGTCACAAGCTTCTGCTGCACTGGTTCGGCGGGCTTCGCGCCCTTGACCACCGCGTCGTAAACCTTGTTGTCCTGGTTCGGCACCACGGTGCCGCCCGGATTTTCCGGCTTGATCTTGATCGGCGAATTGTCGGCTTTGACGATCACCGGCGCTTCGCTGCCGCCCTTGCCGCCGAAAGACAGCGCAAAGGCGCCAAGACCACCAGCGACCGCCACGGCACCGACGATCGCCGCGATGAACAGCCCACGGCGTCCCGACGGCCTGGCCGCTTCCCGCTCGCCGAGACCCGGAACGGACATTGCTTCGTCCAGTTCAGGATCATAGTCGAGCTCATCGACGGTGAAATCGTCCGCCTGCGAGACCGGCTGGCTGCCGGGCAGATTGTCGAGATCGAAGCCGTCGGCGGCGTCCGCGTAGCCGGTGTTCGCTGCAGCACGGGCGGGCATTTCCGCCGGCCGCGCCGCATAGGTCCGCGCTTCCGGCTGAAGGGCCGGTTTGACCCCGCCATAAGCCGGTTTGGGTTCTTCATATGCCGGCGCCTGATAGGCCGATTTGAATCCGCCATCAAAGGATTCATCGGCATAGGCAGCGCTGCTTGCGGCTGCAGCTGGAGCAGGCGCGACCTCCACCGAATTCATTTCCGTCAGAAGGCTGGCGAACTCGGCGTCGAGATCGTCATAGCCTGATGCGGCCGGTTCATCTTCCTCGAAATGCAGTTCCGGGATGTCGAGATCGTCCGCAAGCGCCACGACGCGCTCCGGCACATCGACCGTTTCGACATCGGGCATCTCTTCTTCGTAGCGCGACGACTGTCGCGGCTGCGGTGCGGATACGGGCGCCGCATAGGGCGCGGCCGCAATCGGCTCGGGCGCGCGGTAGGGCGGCACCACAGCCGCCGCTGGAGCCATTTCAGGCGCGGCGGTCCTTGCCGTCATCGAAGCGGCCGGCTGCTGGGGAACCGGTGTCACGCGGCTCCACGAACGGGTCGGCTCGGTCGGCGCGGAGTGTTCGGCCGGCCAATCGGGGGAATCGGTCTGATCCTGCCGCCAAGCTGCCTCGTCGCGCGGATCGAGATCCCCGGCCAAGGTCGCGTCGAACGCATCATCGTCGAAATCGATGTCGCCATGATCGGCGGCGTCCGCGCCCAGATCCTGGCCCTGAAGCTCATCGAGCAGCAGATTGTCGGGATCGGCATCGGCGGCGTGAGCCGCGCTGGAGGCATGCGTATCCTCGGTCGCATGTTCATCGAGATCCCAGTCGAGATCAGCAGGCTCCTCGGCGGCCTTTGCCGGCGCCGGAACATACGACTGAACGGGAGCAGCGGCCGGCTGAGCCGCAACGGGTTGAGCGGCGGCGGGCTCGGGCTCCTTGGCCGACGGCGGCGTGCGCGCCGTCATGGCGCCCAGAAGTGCGTTCAACTCGTCTTCGAGGCTACGCTCGTCCGCCACGGGGGCCGGCGCCGGCTCGGCCATGACGGCTGCCGGAGTTGCCGGAGCTATCGGCTGGACCGCGGCAGCGGCAACCTCGGCGACCGGCTCTTCGGCAGGCTCGGCGAACGAGTCGTCCAGGTTGAGATCGAAATCATCTTCCGAAACGGCTTCGGAGCTCGATAACTCGTCCCTCGCATCCACGGCATGAGTGGGCACTTCGTGCGCTTCCGCCGCGTCAAAGGCCACCGGCTGGTCCGCCTGAACGTCAAAATCCATATCGACATCCGCCATGGCGTCGTCGAAATGCCCCTCGAAATCCTCGTTGGCGATCGCCTGGGCTTCATTCGCGGCGGCCAGCACCGGCTCCGGATAGTCGACCGCGGCCGCAGCCGCATGGGGCTGATCCGCCGAATGGTCGTCAAGCATCAGCTCGTCTTCGAGCGAAATCGCGTCCTCATCGTCGAATTCGTGCGCGGCGGCCGGCTCGACAGCCATCGGCACTTCGGCAACGGCATGCTGGGGCTCGGCGGCTTCGTCCTCGATCTCGGCGGCATGGTCCTCGACGCGAAAATCCTGGTCGAGCGACGCGGCAAGCTCGTCTTCGATCGGCAGGTCGTCCTCGAAGGGCGAAACGTCTTCGAGCGAACTGGCGACGGCATTGTCGAAATCGGCGTCGAAGGCGGGTTCGACGGACGGCGCGGCTTCGGCAGCGCCGGGGTTGGCATGGCTGGCGACGAGCCCCTGCTCGTCGGCACCCGTGAGGTCCAGATGGAAATCGTCGTCGAGAGACAGCGCAAGATCGTCGTCGGCCGCGTCTGTGGCGGCCGTTTCGAATGCCGGCTCATGAGCCTCGACAACCGGAGCGGCGACACTGTCGTCAGCGTCGAACTCGCCCATCAATTCCTTTTCGAGGTCGATGTCGAAATCGTCCTCTTGCACAGGCTGACTGGCAACAGCGGCCTGCGGCTCGACCCGCGCCTGCTGCTTGACTGGCTGGCGTGGGTCGAATCCCATGATCCTGGTCAGTTCCGCGAACGGATCATCGTCAGCGACGTCGTTGTTGTCGGCTACTCTCAGCTGGGTTCTGTCTGCCATTATTGTTCCCGAACTCGCACTCATTCGGACGCCATGGACGTCGCGCAGGGTTGGCCCTTACCAGCGCAATGTGGGCAAAAGGTGACAGGTTTTTTAGTCAAACCTAACGCATTTCGGTGGGCGCAGCGGCTCCGATCAACGTCAGGCCGGACGTCAGAACGTCCGAAACAGCCTGCACCAGCCCTAGTCTGGCATGCGTCAATTGTCGGTCGTTAACCTTAACAAAACGTAAGTCCGGATTATCCGTGCCCCGGTTCCAGTGTCCGTGGAAACTGGAAGCCAGATCATAGAGGTAAAATGCCAGCCTATGCGGCTCCAGCGCAAGAGCGGCGGATTCGATCAGGCGTGGATATTCGGCGAGCTTGCGGATAAGGCCGATCTCGCCCTCGTCGGTCAGCGAAGCCGCGGCGGCAGCCAGGCTTTTGCGATCGAAATTGGCTTCGCCCAGTTGCTCGCTTGCCTGCCGGAACACCGAATGGCAGCGCGCCGAAGCGTACTGCACGTAAAACACCGGATTGTCCTTGGACTGTTCGGTCACCTTGGCGAAATCGAAATCAAGCGGCGCATCGCTCTTGCGATACAGCATCATGAAACGGATGGCGTCGCGGCCAACCTCCTCCACGACTTCCCGAAGCGTCACGAAATCGCCGGACCGCTTCGACATGCGAACCGGCTCGCCCTCACGAAACAGTTTGACCAGATTGCACAGCAGGACGGTTAGTTTGACGTCGTCACCGGCAATGGCCCGTGCCAGCGCCTCCAGACGCTTGACGTAACCGCCATGGTCGGCGCCCAGCACATAGATCAGATCGACGAAGCCGCGATCGACCTTGTCCTTCAGATACGCCACATCGGCGGCGAAATAGGTGAACGCGCCGTCGGACTTGACCAGCGCCCGGTCCATGTCGTCGCCGACCGCGGTCGAGCGGAAAAGCGTCTGCTCGCGGTCTTCCCAGTCGTCCGGCTTCTCGCCCTTGGGCGGCGGCAGCTTGCCCTTGTAGATGTGGCCTTTCAGCGTCAGGTCGTTGATCGCCGAGCGGATCTTCCTGGCATTGTCGGCATGCAGCGTGCGTTCGGAGAAGAACACGTCGTGATGCACATTGAGCAGCGCCAGATCCTCGCGGATCATCGCCATCATCGCATCGATGGTGCGGTCCTTGACAATGGCCAGCGCCTCGTCATCGGGCATCTGCATCAGCGAACGGCCGAACTCCTTGACCAGCGCCTGACCAACCGGCACCAGGTAGTCGCCGGGATAGAGCCCGGCCGGTATTTCGCCGATGTCGTCGCCCAGCGCTTCGCGGTAGCGAAGGAAGGCCGAGCGCCCGAGCACATCGATCTGCGAGCCGGCATCGTTTATGACATATTCCTTGGTCACGTCGTAACCGGCAAACGCCATCAGGTTGGCGAGCGCGTCGCCGACCACGGCGCCCCGGCAATGACCGACATGCATCGGCCCCGTCGGGTTGGCCGAGACATATTCGACATTGGTTTTCCGGCCGGCGCCGATCGTCGAGCGGCCGTAGTTGCGCCCCTCGCCCAGAAGCACCGACAGATGCGCCTGCCAGAAGCCGTCCTTGAGCCGGAGATTGACGAAGCCAGGACCGGCAACCTCGGCGGCGGCGACATCCTTGTCATCGCGCAACGCCAGCGCCAGCCTTTCAGCCAGCGCGCGCGGGTTCTGTCCGGTGGGCTTGGCCAGCACCATCGCCGCATTGGTCGCGAGATCGCCATGGCTGGCGTCGCGCGGCGGTTCGACGGCAATGCGCGACAGGTCGGGCGAAACGCCGTCCTTGTCTTTCAGATCAAGCGCTTCGACAGCCTTTGTGACTCGCGCGGTGAAATCGGCGAAGATGTTCATGGGTATTGCTCTGGCGGTTTAGGCGAATCCGGCTCGTCGGCCGGCAAAATCGCGCTCGCCCTAGCTCAAATCCGGGGTGCGGTCAAACAAACGCCTGTGTTCCTTGAGCGCGTAGGTGTCGGTCATCCCTGCCAGGAAATCGGCGACGCTGCGCGCCTTGATGCGATCCTCCGCCCGGTCCAGCCCCTCGCGCCAGCCATCCGGCATGGCGCGCGGGTCGGCGAAATAGACGTCGAACAGCTCCCTGACGATCTGCTCGGCGCCGGCGCGCACCCGCATTACCTCTTCATGCCGGTAGAGGTGCTTGTAGAGAAAGGCCTTCAGTTCCTTCTCGGCCGCGGCCATCTCGGCGGAAAAGGTGACCATCGTCTCGCCCGCCGCCCTCACCGCGTCGGCGCTTTGCGGCCCGACACGTTCCAGATTTGCGGTCGCCGCGACGATGACATCCTCGACCATGGCGGTGATCTGCCGCCGCATCAGTTCGTGGCCGGTGCGCACGTCGTCGAGCCTGGGATAGCGTTGGCGCACGTCCTCGAGGATCTTTCCCGGCAGCGAGACGATCTTCAGCATGTCGAGCGTCAGCAGCCCTGCCCGCAGCCCGTCGTCAATGTCATGCGTGTTGTAGGCGATGTCGTCGGCGATCGCCGCACACTGCGCCTCGATGCCGGCGAACCGGTCGAGTTCAAGATCCTGCAGCTGCGAATAATCGCGGATCGCTTGCGGCACCGGCCCGTTCAAGCCCTTGCCGCTGCTGTCCGTCAACGGGCCATTGTGCTTGACCAGGCCCTCCAGCGTCTCCCAGGTCAGGTTCAGCCCGTCGAATTCGGCGTAGCGCGCTTCCAGCCGCGTCACGATGCGCAGCGACTGCGCGTTGTGGTCGAAGCCGCCCCAGGCCGCCATCTTGTCGTTCAGCGCGTCCTCGCCGGTATGGCCGAAGGGCGTGTGGCCGAAATCATGCACCAGCGCCACCGCCTCGGCGAGATCCTCGTCGCCGCGCAGCGCCCGCGCCAGCGCACGCGCGATCTGCGCCACTTCGATCGAATGAGTCAGCCTTGTGCGATAATGGTCGCCTTCATGGGCGATGAAGACCTGCGTCTTGTGCTTGAGCCGCCGGAACGCCGTCGAGTGGATGATGCGGTCGCGGTCGCGCTGGAACGGCGTGCGGGTCGGGCTTTCGACCTCGTCGAACAGCCGCCCGCGCGACTTCGCCGGATCGGTGGCGTAGGCCGCGCGCGGCCGATAGCCGAACCCGATGTCGCCCAACTCATTGGTCATGGCTGATGCTGCCGCAGTTGACTTGGCCTCTTGCGCTTCATACCTATCATGTGAAACCGAAAGCAAGGTGACGCCTATGGGCGCTGATGCCAAGACCGCCATGAAAGTGGACATGACCGAGGCCGCCGCCAGGCGGATCGCCAAGATTGTTTCTGGCGAGGCCGGCAAGACGGCGCTGCGCGTGTCCGTCGAAGGCGGCGGCTGCTCTGGATTTTCCTATAAATTCGATCTGGTAGACACCCGCAACGACGACGACGTCGCCATCGAGAAGGACGGCGCCACGGTGCTGATCGACGATTTGTCGCTGGTCTATATGGGTGGCTCGGTGATCGACTTCGTCGACGATCTGATGGGCCAGTCCTTCCAGATCCGCAATCCGAACGCGGTCGCCTCCTGCGGCTGCGGCACGAGCTTCTCCGTCTAGCGGCATGCCTGCCATCGGCGCGGTCCGTCAGGTCGCGCTGTCGGCCGGACGCGATCTTGATTCGACGCTGGCCTTCTGGCGCGACGTGCTCGGCATGGCCGTTCATGCCCGCTACGATCCGCCGGGCATCGCCTTCATCATGGCCGGCGATGTGAGGCTGCTGTTCACCGACGGCGTTCCGGCCGGCATAGTCTATCTCGACATAGCGGGCATCGAAGCCTTCCATGCCGAGGCGAAAGCCGCGGGCGTCCCCTTCACCGCGCCACCGGCGCTCGTACATCGCGATACCGAAGGCACCTTCGGACCACCGGGGGAAAGCGAGTGGATGGCCTTCCTAAAGGACCCGGCAGGCAATACGATCGGCCTCGTCGAACGCCACCCGTCGCAGGAAGAATAAGACCGTCATGAAAATCGTCACCTGGAACATCAACGGCATTCGCGCCCGCATCGGCAACCTGACCCACTGGCTGACCGAGAGCGCGCCCGACATCGTCTGCCTGCAGGAGATCAAGACGGTCGACGACCAGTTCCCGCGCGCCGAGATCGAGGCGCTGGGCTACAATGTCGAAACCCATGGCCAGAAGGGTTTTAACGGCGTGGCGCTGCTGTCGAAGCTGCGCTTTGACGAAGTTATCAGAGGACTGCCCGGCGACGACATCGATGAGCAGGCGCGCTTCATCGAAGGCGTGTTCTCGACCGACAAGGGCGCGCTGCGGGTTGCCTCGCTCTATCTGCCGAACGGCAATCCGATCGATGACGATAAAAAATTCCCCTACAAGCTCTCATGGATGGCGCGGCTGGAACGCTGGGCCGAGGAGCGGCTAAGGCTGGAAGAGGCGCTGGTGCTGGCCGGCGACTACAACGTCATTCCCGAGCCGATCGACGCGCGTTTTCCGGAGAACTGGCTGGGCGACGCGCTGTTCCAGCCGCAGACGCGGCAGGCCTTCCGGCGGCTGCTCAACCTCGGTTTCACCGAAGCGGTGCGCGCGGTCACCGATGCACCCGACACCTACACCTTCTGGGACTATCAGGCCGGCGCCTGGCAGAAGAACAACGGCATCCGCATCGACCACCTGCTGCTGTCGCCGGAGGCCGCCAATCGCTTCTCGTCGGCCTCGATCGAAAAACATGTGCGCGCCTGGGAAAAACCATCCGATCACGTCCCGGTGGCGATCGACCTCGCCTTGCAGCCGGCTTGACCGCGAACCCTTCCGCCGGCGAATTGCCCCGGCCTTGTATCGCCACAACGACGTTGTATCGCCACAAATCGGGCGCATGATGGAAAATCATCATGGCGGCCGGGGTTCCCATGACCATTCGATTTTTTGCTTGTCCGATCGGCTTGGCATTTGCCACGGCCACCATGGTACCGGCTATTGCCGCCCCCGAATGTCTCGCCAATGGAAAATCCTATCCGGTCGGTCAGGTCACCTGCCTGACGGTGGCCGACCAGAGCCATCTGGCGCGCTGCGAGATGGTGCTCAACAACACATCCTGGACGAAGATCGGCGACAGCTGCCCCGGAAACACGATGGCGCCGCACCTGCATGTCACGCCAATCTCGACGCCCGCGCCAAGCATGGTGCCGACGGAGCCAACCGAGAATTGATTTTTTCGCTTAATTAATCTCCCCCGTGGAGGAGAGCGGCAGAACACCTTACTGGTCTGCGTTTGTGGTGCCCTTGGTCAGGATGTCATCAGCCAGCGAAATCGCCGTGCGCCGGTCGGCTTCGCCTGCGGCGGCGAAAGCCTCTTCCTGCATGCCGCGGATCCAGGGCTGGTCGGCAGGCGATGCGCGTTCGAGTGCGGCGGTCATCATTGCCAGGCCGCGAACGATCTTGCCGCTCTGGAACAAGAGATGGCCAAGCGTCGCCTGCGCGCCGGCATGGCCCTTCTCGGCGGCGAGCTGGAACCAGCGCCCGGCCTGCTTGACGCTGGCCTTCACGCCGCCCTCGCCCTTGAGGAACATCTGCCCCATCTCGAACTGGGCGTTCGGGTTGCGGTAGTTGGCGGCGGCGCGCATGTAGTATTCCTGCGCCGCCACCTCGTTCTCGGTGACCGGGCTGCCGGGAATTCCCTTGCGCAGGTAGTCACCGAGCGCCACCAGCGCGTCGGAGACATAGCTCTCTTCCGGCGAACCGGGCTCGACATCCTGGTCGACGATCTCGGAGAAGAACTTGAACGCCTCATAGTCGTCGCGCGCCACGCCGTCGCCCTCGGCATACATGCGGGCAAGTTTCCAGGTGGCGCCGATCTGGCCGTTTTCGGCGGCGTATTTATAGGCTTCGGCGGCCTGTTCCTTGTGGCCGTTCTTGTAGGCGGAGAAGCCGAACTGGAATACCGCCCAGGGACTGGACTGTGGCTTCACGCCGGTCTTGTCGTCGAACACCTTGTCGTCGAAGGCCAAAGCCTGGCCCACGGCGCCAAAGATCGCCGCAGCGACCAGTGCCGGAAGGACAGATGACCTCAACAACTCAGATATCCGCATAGCAGTGTGTTTCTTCCGCACCGCCCGGATGGGTGACCGCGCCATTCCTGGCAGACCCGACCGTCTGTGCGTATTTCCATATCGCGCCCGACTGGTAGTCGGTCGTGCGCGCCTTCCATGTCTTGGCCCGCGCCGCCAGTTCGGCCTCCGACAGTGCCACCTCGATCGTGCCATTCACGGCGTCGATCGAAATCACGTCACCATCCCGGATGAGGCCGATCGGGCCGCCCACCGCCGCTTCCGGCCCGACATGGCCGATGCAGAAGCCGCGCGTCGCGCCCGAGAAGCGGCCGTCGGTGATCAGCGCCACCTTGCCGCCCATGCCCTGGCCGTAGAGCGCTGCCGTGGTCGACAGCATCTCGCGCATGCCGGGACCGCCGCGCGGCCCTTCGTAGCGAATGACCAGAACCTCGCCTTCCCTGTAGTTGCGATGCGTCACCGCCTCGAAACATTCCTCTTCCGAATCGAAGCAGCGCGCCGGGCCGGAGAATTTCAACTCCGCCATGCCCGCGACCTTCACGATCGCGCCTTCGGGGGCAAGGTTTCCCTTCAAGCCCACGACACCGCCGGTTTGGGTAATTGGTCTGTTGGCCGGGCGGACCACATCCTGGTGTTCATTCCAGGAAACGTGCTCCATGTTTTCGGCCAAAGTGCGGCCAGTAACCGTCAGGCAGTCGCCATGCAGATAGCCGTGGTCGAGCAGCGTCTTCATCAGGAGCGGAATGCCGCCGGCCTCGAACATGTCCTTGGCGACATATCTGCCGCCAGGCTTGAGGTCGGCGATGTAAGGCGTCTTCTCGAAAATCCTTGCGACGTCGAAGAGATCGAATTTGATGCCCGCCTCGTGCGCGATCGCCGGCAGATGCAGCGCTGCATTGGTCGAGCCGCCGGTGGCCGAAACCACGGTCGCCGCGTTCTCCAGCGCCTTCAGCGTGACGATGTCGCGCGGCCGGATGTTTTTGGCGATCAGCTCCATGATCTTTTCGCCGGAGGCGAAATTGAAGCGGTCGCGCATTTCGTAAGGGGCCGGCGCGCCGCAGGAATAGGGCAGCGCGAGACCGATCGCCTCGGCGACGGTCGCCATGGTGTTGGCGGTGAACTGGGCGCCGCAGGAACCGGCCGACGGACAGGCCGCCTGCTCGATTTCGAGCAGCTCGGCATCGCCGATCATACCGACCGAGTGCTGTCCGACCGCCTCGAACACGTCCTGCACGGTGATCTGCCGGCCGCGATAGCTGCCGGGCAGGATCGAACCGCCATAGATGAAGATCGACGGCACGTTGAGCCGCACCATGGCCATCATCATGCCGGGCAGCGACTTGTCGCAGCCAGCGAGGCCGACCAGCGCATCGTAGCAATGGCCGCGCATGGTGAGCTCGACCGAATCGGCGATGACCTCGCGCGATACCAGCGACGACTTCATGCCCTGGTGGCCCATGGCGATGCCGTCGGTGACGGTGATGGTGCAGAATTCGCGCGGCGTCCCATTGGCGGCGGCGACGCCCTTCTTGACCACTTGCGCCTGGCGCATCAGCGAGATGTTGCAGGGTGCGGCTTCGTTCCAGCAGGAGGCCACGCCGACCAGCGGCTGCGCGATCTCGGCGGCGGAAAGCCCCATGGCATAGAGATAGGACCGGTGCGGCGCACGCGCCGGACCGACAGTCACATAGCGGCTAGGGAGCTTAGCCTTTGAAATGACCTTGGCGTCCATTCTCATCCTTGCCGCGGGCGGTGCGGCCTGCCCCATCGCCGAGCCTTTTGGCGCGTGTCCCGAGACAGGTTCGAGGTGCGCCGGGTTTATGGCGGGAAATGGGCAATTTCCCCGGCCTGACTTCTAGCGCAGGGGTTGTTCAGAAAGTGTTGCCAAAACGTCACAATCGCAAGAGGCGATCCCAGTGCGGCTTATATGCAACGCAGCTTGGATGCCGGAAGCTCCGACGATGCCGGCCCCAAGCGAAAAAGGCCGGGCATTGCCCGGCCTTTTTGTCGAATTGTCAATAGGTTAGAACTTGATCTTGACGCCGCCGGAAATCGCCGTGACCAGATCGTTGCCGAAGTCGTAGCTGACCTCATTGCCGGCCACATAGCCGTTTTGGCCATTCACTGTCCCAGAATGGCCGCTGGTCAGCACGCCGATCGCACCGGCCAGACGAACCTCGATATTGGGCTGGGGCGTATAGGCGACGCCGCCACCCATGGTCCAGGTATCGGTCTGTGAGCCATAGCCGTGTGACGTGCCGCGATCCCATGAAAGCTGGCCGGCCGCACTCCACTGATCGTTGAACTTGTGGCCGATGCCGCCCGTGACAGTCCAGCCGTCGCGATACATCAGATCCAGCGAGGTGATCTGGCCTGAATGCAGAGCATCACCCGTAACGCAGGCCGCCGAAGGAGTGCCGACCACGCAAATCGGAACACTCTGCAGCAGGCTCCAATTGACCCACTTCAGCGAGCCGAAGGCAAGCCAGCCGGGAGCAATGCCCGATTGCAACTTAAACTCGACCGTATCCGGCATGTATTGTGTCGAGCCATAGATCGGCAGCACGACACTGCCGACATGCGTCAGGTCCAGCGTGCCCGAGATATTGTCGAGCTTGACCCGCGAATTGTAGACGAGGCTGGCGCGCAGCGCGATGTCAGGAATTTCATAGGCAAGGCCGGCGCGCCAGCCCCAGCCGGTTCCTTTGAGATCAACCTGACCGGTGCCCTGGAAACCCGGTACCAACGGCGAGACCAGGTCTTTCTTGAAACCATAGACTTCCTGGTAATACACGCCGCCGATAAAGCGAATCTGGCCTTTGCCGGCATCCATCTTGTAGGAGCAAGTCGTCGCGTAATTGTTGCTCTTGATATCGGTTTCCATGTTGGATTCGGCACCGGCCCACAGACCCGGGTTGGTGTGCGCGCCCCAAGGCTGGGAATAGTCGAACATACAGTCGACACCCTGAACGATCTGTGCCTTGACGCCGATGCGCGGCACCCAGTAGCTCTCGCTGTCCTTCGCCGTGCTGCCCAGGAATGTCAAATTGCCGTCGAGCGGGTTGGTATCCACCGCATTCTTGAGCTTGCGTTGCGGCATAACGTAAGTCGATTCCGCTTCCGTTGCGAACGGCGCCGGATCGAACAGAAGATCGATATCGTAGCCGCCACGCTCAATGCCGCCGGCATGCGCCGAGTTCATTGCGGTACCGATCAAAGCCAGCGAAAAGCACCCTGCCCCCAGCAGTGCTTTCAGACGCAAATTGTTCATGAATGTCCTCCCCGAATTCGAGTGCATCAAGCTAGAGCCAATTCGGGTTAACGGTGCAATAACGAATTCTTGGCGCGTACATGTACATGCTTGCCAAACGCATTTTCGACAAAATGCGGATCGGCACCGTAAGGCCGAAAAACGGCCCGACGCCGACCTATCCGGCAGGAAAATGAGGAAAATTCGTTCCAAAAGGCTCAAAAATAGCCATTTTCAGGGGCTTTCGCCCCCATTGTTACATTATGGCAACAATGGGGCTAAAACTTCCGTTTACGTCAAAAATAACGCAACGGAATGCCTACTTTCGAGGCAAAAGGGGTCATCTTTTTAGAGACGACTTAAGGTTAAGCGAATCTATCCTCAACCGGCATCGCGAACCCTGGTCAACGCCACCGAGAGCTTGTCCTGCGCGTCGCGATATTCGGCGAGCTTTTCGCGCTCGGCGTCGACGATCTCGGCCGGCGCGCTGGCGACGAATCTTTCATTCGACAGCTTCTTGTGCAGGCGCGCGATCTCCTCGGTCACCTTGGCCAGTTCCTTCTGCAGCCGGGCAGCCTCGGCGGCGAGATCGATCAGGCTGCCGAGCGGCAAGCAGATCGTCGCCTCGTTGAGGACGATCTGCGCCGCGCCCTTGGGCGCCGCGTCGGCCAACGAGATGTCGCCGACGCGGGCCAGCCGCTTGATCGCCGAGTCCTCGCGAACCAGCCGCTCGCGCGTCACATCATTGGCGCCGACCACGACCAGCGGCGCGATCGCCGCCGGCGGCACGTTCATCTCGGAGCGCACCGAGCGGATGCCGGAGACCAGGTCGACCAGCCAGTTGATGTCGGCGGCGGCATCCGCGTCCTCGAAGTCCGGCGACGGCCAGGCGGCGTGACACAACAGCGAATCGCGCTCCTTGCCCTCGCCCGCCGTCTGCGCCCACAGCTCTTCCGTCATGAACGGCATCATCGGATGCAGGAGCTTGTAGATTTCGTCGAGCACGAAGGCGACGCAGGCGCGGCTCTCGGCCTTGGCCGCCTCGTCCGTGCCCATGAACACCGGCTTCAAGAGTTCCAGATACCAGTCGCAGAACAGGTTCCAGACGAAACGGTAGGCGGCTCCTGCCGCCTCGTTGAAGCGGTAAGAGGTGATGCCGTCGGTGATCTCGCGCGCGGCCCGCGTCAACTCGGTCAGGATCCAGCGGTTGACCGCCAGCTTGGCATCATTCAGCCAGAAATCGTCATTGCGGGCGACTTCGTTCATTTCGGCGAAGCGCGTCGCGTTCCACAGCTTGGTGCCGAAATTGCGGTAGCCGGCGATGCGCGCCGGGTCGAGCTTCACGTCGCGGCCTTGCGCCGCCATCACGGTCAAGGTGAAGCGCAACGCATCGGCGCCATATTCATCGATAAGGTCGAGCGGATCGATGACGTTGCCTTTCGACTTCGACATCTTGGCACCGTTCTTGTCGCGCACCAAGGCGTGCACATAGACGGTGTGAAACGGCTCCTCGTCCATGAAATGCAGGCCCATCATCATCATGCGGGCAACCCAGAAGAAGATGATGTCGAAGCCGGTCACCAGCACATCGGTCTGGTAATAGGTCTTCAGTTCCGGCGTCTGGTCCGGCCAGCCCAAAGTCGAGAACGGCCACAGCGCCGAGGAGAACCAGGTGTCGAGCACGTCCTCGTCGCGGGTCAGTATCTCGCCCGGCTGGAAGTTTTCCAGCTTGTCCTCGACCCAGGCCTTCCACGGACCTTCGAGCGCCAGATAATATTCGATCGCCGCGCTCAGCGCCTCTTCTTCGGTCTTCTCGACAAAGACACGCCCGTCAGGCCCGTACCAGGCCGGGATCTGGTGGCCCCACCACAGCTGGCGCGAGATGCACCAGGGCTGGATGTTCTCCATCCAGTCGAAATAGGTCTTTTCCCAATTCTTCGGCACGAAGTTGGTGCGGCCTTCGCGCACCGAGGCGATCGCCGGCCTGGCCAGTTCCGCCGCATTGGCGTACCACTGCTCGGTCAGGAACGGCTCGATCGGCACGCCGCCGCGGTCGCCATGCGGCACGGCATGGCGATGCGGCTCGACCTTGTCGAGGAAGCCGCCGGCGTCCATCAGTTCGACGATCTTCTTGCGCGCGACGAAGCGGTCGAGCCCATCAAGCTCGTCCCAGACGGCCTGGCGCTCCGGTGTCGCATCGAGACCGGCGAGGAAATCCTCATTGTCCTTCAGCTTGATGGCGGCTTCGATGGTCAGGATGTTGATCGCCGGCAGCTTGTGGCGCTTGCCGACCTCGAAGTCGTTGAAATCATGCGCCGGCGTGATCTTGACGGCGCCCGAACCCTTTTCGGGGTTTGAATACTCGTCCGCCACCACTGGAATTTTTCTGCCGACGATCGGCAGCAGGACGTTCTTGCCGACCAGATGCCGGTACCGCTCGTCATCCGGATGCACGGCCACCGCCGTATCGCCCAGCATCGTTTCCGGACGCGTGGTTGCGACCGTGATGAAGGTTTTCGGATTTTCCGGGTCGAAGGTCTCGCCCTCCAAGGGATAGCGGAAGTGCCAGAGATTGCCGTTGACCTCCTGCTGCTCGACCTCGAGATCCGAGATCGCGGTCAAAAGTTTCGGGTCCCAGTTCACAAGGCGCTTGTCCTTGTAGATCAGCCCTTCCTTGTAGAGCGTGACAAAGACCTCGAGCACGGCCTTGGACAGGCCTTCATCCATGGTGAAGCGTTCGCGCGACCAATCGGCCGAGGCGCCGAGCCGCTTCAGCTGGTTGAAGATGGTGCCGCCGGATTCGGCCTTCCACTCCCACACTTTCTCGATGAACTGTTCGCGCGTGAGGTCGCGGCGGTGGATCTGCTTCTCCATCAGTTGCCGCTCGACCACCATCTGCGTGGCGATGCCGGCATGGTCCATGCCAGGCTGCCACAGCACGTTCTTGCCGCGCATGCGCTCGAAGCGCACCAGAATGTCCTGCAGCGTGTTGTTGAGCGCATGGCCCATATGCAGCGAGCCCGTGACGTTGGGCGGGGGAATGACGATGGTGAAGGCTTCGGCCCCCTCCTCCGCCCCGGCGCCGGCGCGGAAGGCGTCCGCCTCTTCCCACACTTTGGCGATCTTCGGCTCGACGGTCTTTGCGTCGTAGGTCTTTTCAAGCATGGGGAAACGGTCCGCGCTGTCGGGATTTTTGCTGGTTCGGTGTAAATCGGAAGGTCTTGGCCAAGTCAACCGCAAGGGCGCCTCGGTTCATGAGAAGCAGATAGGTGTGTCCGCGTTCATTTCAACGGAAGGTCGTGGCGCTCGGCACTCGTGCCTTGACCGCCAGGCGTCGCAGCCATACCGTGCGGACGCTGCAGTAGGGCGCATCGGCTTCCAGCCGGAGGGGCATTGCCCGCCTACGCCACCTCAACCCACAATGCGCCCATGCCGATCATCGAACACCACAAGAAACAGGCCAAGCTCTATCTGAAGTGGCATCGCGAACGGTATTATCCCGTCGCCGCTGTGATTGGATGGCTCTTGCCGCGTTTTCACCATCTCAGCGACAGCCAGATCCTCGATCACGGCTTCAAGCTTGCCGATGCCCAGGAACTCGTCGCCAGGAAGTCAGGTTTCGAGAGCTGGCAGGCGCTGAAGGAAGGCCTTCAAACCGTGACCGATCATGTATCAACAGACGCCGCAAAACCGCATCTCGCCTTTGCCGAGCCACAGCTGTTTGTCTGCGGCATCGTAGCGGCCTGTAATTTCTACCGGCAAAAGCTCGGCTTCGAGACGCGCTTCACCTATGGCGAGCCGCCCTTCTACGCCCAAATCATCCGCGATGGCGCACGGCTCAACCTGCGCCATGTCGACAAGCCTCCATTCGCCGCCAATTCGACCGATGACCTGCTGGCGGCGACGATCGTTGTCGACAACATCAAGGCTCTGTTTCTGGAGTATCAGGCGGCCAAGGCCCCGTTCCACCAGACATTGCGGACCGAACCCTGGGGCGCCCGCACCTTCATCGTCAAAGACCCCGACGGCAACCTCATCTGCTTCGCGACCAGCGCGGGCTGACCTCATCGACAAAAACGCCGCCTCATCGGCGGCGTTTCGAGAGTGATCGTTGGAGGAGATTACTGCGCGCCGCGCGCGACGCGCTCGATCTCCTCGCGCACCAGGCGTTCGACCAGCGTCGGCAGATTGTTGTCCAGCCAATCCTGCAGCATCGGCCGCAGCATCTCCTCGGCCATCTCGTCGAATGTCTTCTTGCTGCGGCTGGCAAAGGCATCGGACAACTCGCCGAAGGCCGCCGCGACCTGCCGGCCCGTATGTTCGGAAAGGATTGCCGGGCGCGCCGCGGGCCCATCGCTTGCCGCCGCCCGCGCCTGAGCGGTGTCTGCAGGAGCTTCGCTTGAAGACGGCCGTTCGAACGCAGCCTCCTCCACCGGTTCGCTCGTCAGCGCCTCGGGCTGGGCGACCGGCTTGCGGATGCTCCTGTCAGGTATCGCTTTCGCCTGCTCTCCGACCGCCGCGATCTCGCGCCGCCAATCAGCAACGATGGCATCGCTTGTCGCGCTGGCCTGCGGGGCGGCCGGCGCTTCGGTCGTGGCGGCGGGCGCCGGCTCGGCGGCGATCCTGGCGCTGACCTCAGCCAGCGTCATCGACGGCTTGAGCGGCACGGAATCGGCGCGCGTCTGCGATTCCACGCGCGCGATCACCGGCTCGGGCGAAGGCGCCTGGACTTCCGCTCGCGCGACCGGCTTCCTGGTTTCGGGGGCGGCATGCAGCTCGGCGCGAAACGCATCGACAGCCGTGGCGGGAGCCTCGCCCGGCGATGGCTCCAGATCCTGCCGCAGCTCTTCGGTCTCGCCCGGCTGCTTGCGGCCGTTGTCGCTGTCCTCGATGATCCTCCTGATGGAAGCCAGTATCTCTTCCATGGAAGGTTCGCGCTGTGCGCTGCTTGCCGTTGCCATCGTCACATCCGCCGCCCTTGTGACCTGTTAGTTCTTCCGCTCCGGCAGAAGCCGGATTCGAATCATGGCGACAGCGTAACCGACGGATCGCGGCACGAGAATCCCCAATCTGGGGACATGTGGGATTTCAACAGATTAGAAGCGATTCCGGAAAAAGCGTGAAAACGGGTTTCCGGGGGAAAGCGCGCCGCGCGCTCACTTCGGAATCGCGCCAGTGCAAAGAGACAGGCACAATTCCGAAGCGGAACCGGCTTTCAAGCCAGGTTCCGCTCAGACGGACCCGACGCAAGTCGAGCCGCCGGCGTTAGCGGCCGTCCGGCGTACGCAGGCCGAACCACTTGTCCTTGACGGCGTTGTAGTGCTCTTCGGGCTTGTACTTGGTAACCTGCAAGGCAAGCCGGTCGACCGACAGGCGACCCATCGCCGACAGGATGGCATAGCTCGCCACCACCACATCGTGTTCGGAATTGGCCTGGTTGATCTTCGCGGTGATGACTGCGGCCTGCGCGTTGAGCACGTCGAGCGTGGTCCTCTGGCCGACATTGCGCTCTTCGATGACGCCGTTCAGCGCCAGTTGAGCGGCGTCGATCACCTGCTTGTTGGCCGAGACGCTCTGCTGCGCGGCGGTGTATTGCGACCATGCGGTGGCCACTGCCTGGCGAACCTGGTCGCGGCTGACGTCGACCTGGATGCGGGCCTCACCAAGCGATTCCTTGCTCTGGCGCACGAGCGCTGGGGTCCGACCGCCAGAATAGATCGGAATGGTCAGCGTCGCACCGATATTCGCCGAGGTCGAATTGCCGTTGGTGCCCGAGATGTTTGGAATGGCGTTGCGATAGTTCTCCGAGACACCGGCCGACGCCGACAGTTGCGGCAACAGCGCGCCTTCCGCCGACTTCACCGAAAACGCCGCCGCGTCGACGAGGTGCTGGGTAGCGAGAATGGCCGGATGTTCATTCGCCCCGATCGCAATCGCCGCGTCGAGGCTCGACGGCAACAGTTTGGCCAATGGCGAAGCGGGCTTGAGCTTGCCCGGCTCGTCGCCGATCACCTGGTGATAGGTCGCGGCGGCGGCCAATGCCTGCGCGCGGGCGGCACTCAGCGAGGCCACCGCCGAGGCGCGCGACGCATCGGCCTGCGCGACGTCGGTGCGGGTACCTTCGCCAACTTCGAAACGTGACCTTGCAGCACGCGCCTGCTCGGTCAGGAACTGCAGGTTCTGCTCGGTCAGCACCGCGATCTGCCGGTCGCGGATCACGTCCATATAGGCCGTGGCCGCGCTGAACAGCGTGTTTTCCTCGGTGTTGCGCAGGCTCTCCACCGACGCCTTCACCTGGGATTCCGCCGCCGCCACGTTGTTTTTCGTCTGAAAGCCGTCAAACAGCGACTGGTTGATCTGAATGCCGTAGCTACCGGACGTCAGCTTCGAGTTGCCGCCGCCATTTGCCTGGCGCGTGTTTGTGTAGTCGATCGAGGCCGATCCAGTGATCGTCGGGCGCCCGGTCGACTTGGCAATCGCCACGCCTTCGTCGGTGACGCGCACGCCGGCGCGGGATGAATTCAGCGTGGAATTGTATTGATAGGCCTTGGCGAGCGCGCCAGTGATGGTTTCCGCCGACGCGGTTAGTGGGGACAGCGCGGTCGCGGAGACGAGGACGGCGGCAAAAAGGGTCTTGGATACAGACGGCACGGATATATCCCTCATTCGTTTTCCATGGGAACTTCGCCGCGCCAGCTTCTCGTCAGAGCAGCCGGAGTGGCGTGTTTCGTTCCCTGTCACTCGGTCCCAAAGTGCCCCCAGTCCGGGATTAGCAACGATTGTTCAAATGTAAGCGACCATGACAAAGCCTCTGCTGCAAGGCTAAATCATTCAGAATTCAAAAGCATGCTCACGTTCGAAGCCCGGTAGTGGCTTAATTGCCGCATTAAATGCCCTTCTCCCGGTTACAACCCCCCCAGCCTTGAAAAAAAGTCGCGCCACGCCGGAATTGCCGCGCCCTTCGACCGCGACGAGTCGGCCGCCGTCGGCGAGCTGATCGAGCAGCGGCGCCGGCACTTTCTCGACACTGCCGCCGATGAAGATGACGTCATAGGGGGCCTTGGCCGCATGACCCTGCGCCAGCACGCCTTGAACCACGGTCACATTGCCGCAGCCAAGACCGGAAAGAGTCGACGCCGCGGTTTGCGCCAGCGCCGAATCGCTTTCGAGCGCCACCACCGACCTCGCCAGCCGCGACAGGATGGCCGATGCATAGCCGGTGCCACAGCCGACATCGAGCGCCGAATCGGTCGCATTGATCTCGGCCAACTGCATCAGCTTGGCCAGCGGCGATGCTTCCATGAGATAGCGCGCACCATCGGCGCCGTCGGCAATGCGGATGTCCTCGTCGATATAGGCGAGATCGCGCTGGGGGTCGCCGACGAAAACCTCGCGCGGCACGGTAAGCATGGCCTCCAGCAGCGGGGCGCTGGTCACGTCGGTGGTGCGAACCTGACCGTCGACCATCTTGATGCGAAGCTCGGAGAAATCAGCGCTCATGTTCCAACCATTCCGCTTGCCGCGCCAGAACCGCGGTTCATTTCGATGGGAACGTCAGGCTCCGGCGCTGAGCGCGCGGGAGCCCGGGTATTGGAGGCCTCGCCCGGAATCGAACCGGGGTGCAAGGATTTGCAGTCCTCTGCGTAACCACTCCGCCACGAGGCCTCGTTGCTCCCGGCGTTCCACCCGGTTCCAATAGGTTGCGGCGAAAATGGCGTCAAGCGGCCACCACGCATTCCGCGCGGTTTCCTCTGCAAGAATCCGACCCTCCACATCGAGCGTCGCGGCCACGGTGGGTCACGGCGCATATTAGACGATCATTAAGCATAGCAGGAGGATCCCGAGAAACTCCACGCCCACGCCACCGTTGAGAAACGAGGAGGACTTCGCCATGCGACCGGCAACGCCGAACACCGGAACGAACGCCTCGGACGGTTTGTCGCGATCAGCATGCGAGGCATTGCTGCGCCATGCCATCGACTGCCTTGCGATAGATGGCACCGCGAGGCTTTCGCCGCGCGACCGCGCGCGTCTCGCCTCGGCTGCCGCCGTTCTCAGGGAAATCCGCGAGGATTTGGAGAGAGATGGGAACCGAAAAGCGGATCCGCCAAAATCCGAAACACGAACAAGGGCAGAAGGATGGCACGGTCAAAGGCCCGGCTTGGTGCCCGTCGTTCCATCCGGCCGACGCCGCCGCTCCCACCAGACGACGAAGCGACGCCGGTGGCGTCGCACCATGGCGAATTCATAGGAGAGCACCAGCAATCCGATCGGAACCATCCAGAAGCCAAGGATCGGCAGAAAGCCGAGAATGCCGCCAATGGTCAAAAGAATGCCGATCGTGATTCTGAGGCCACGCGATTGCGGCATGGTGAATTCGCGCCCGAAAATCGAGATCTTTCGTGCCGGTATCCGGTTTTCGTCTGCTGCCGTCATCGCCAATGGCTGCCCGTCTGGTCGCTCGAAGAAGCCTGTTTAGGAAAGCCGCGACCACCGTTTCGGTTCCGCGCCTATCGCCAAGACGGCTAATATGAGGGCGGACGCCGCCGATTGCGAGAAACCGCCGCGCGAAAAAGTCTCGGAAAAAAG
Source organism: Mesorhizobium sp. B2-4-19 (assembly GCF_006441315.1). Taxonomy (NCBI): domain Bacteria; kingdom Pseudomonadati; phylum Pseudomonadota; class Alphaproteobacteria; order Hyphomicrobiales; family Phyllobacteriaceae; genus Mesorhizobium; species Mesorhizobium sp. B2-4-19. The sequence goes on from NZ_VFUV01000009.1 coordinate 156,153, forward strand.
CGAAATGCTTCTTTGCAAAGCCGAAAGGTGTTTGCTATAGGCTGCGCCACTTGCTGAAGAGCATCCGTTCCCCGGTAGCTCAGTGGTAGAGCAACCGGCTGTTAACCGGTTGGTCGCTGGTTCGAATCCGGCCCGGGGAGCCAATTCGCTTGTGTAAAGCCATATTTCTCAATAGTTTCAGTATCTAGGCGCTCCCTCCGGTCTAGCGGGACCCAAAATGACGCTTGTCTTCGGATACGGCTCTAACATGGACGACGGCCAGATGGACACTCGCTGTCCGAATCGTGAAAAGATTGGAATAGCGGTCTTGCGTAACTATCGTCTCTGCTTCCCACGTCTCTCACAAAATCGCGGCTGTGGTGTTAGCTCGGTTGAGCCAGCGGCCGGCGGCGAGGTTTGGGGAGTAGTGCACCGTCTAAACGAGGCTGATTTGAGATCCCTCGACAAAAGCGAGGGCCTTCGGCCGGGCCGTGGTGCAGAGGCCAACGGCTACAATCGAATATCCATCACCGTGGAACTCAAGGGCTCCCTCATTGAAGTCCAAACCTACATCGCAGTCGCCACGAAAAATCCCCCGGCACCTAACATTCAGTATCTCACGCACATTCGAAATGGCGCGCAACAGCATAACCTACCGGACAGCTATCGGGAGTGGCTTGCAAAGCTGTAAATACGCGGCGACCAAGGGAGGCTTCCCGGGGATATCGCAGTTTCTCCACCGAACTAGATGTTTGATCCCAGGCTTTGATGGGGCATCCTTGTCTTCCGAATCAAGGGATGCGCTATGGGCCAGGTTCTGCACGGGAGCGCCACGACGACAGAGGCGATCCGTCGAGCGATACAACATAGTCAAGAGAGCCTGAGAGCGCTGGATTTGCTCTAGCTCGGGATCATAAATTCATCGGCATTTCTGAAATCACTCCAATGCCCGATTGGGCGGCCGAAATGTCCCGCTGTTACGCTCGAATAACAGATTAAACTAAGAGATAATTGCCTTGACGATCGGAAAAGCTCGATCCCAAGGCTGACCAGAATCGCGCCCAAACCACACTCGCGAGCCTACGGTTACCGATCCCGATCCGTAAAAGCATTTTGGGTGCCACATCAAGACGGAACCTTTCTCATCTAAGATGCGACCCGTTACGCCCGGTATATGAGTCACCGTGCCAAAGCTATACGTTGTAGTTCCGTAACACAGGATTTCGCACAGCCCAACTAACTCCTTAGCTGTTGGACGTTTGGTGACGTCCTTATCTAGGCATTGCAGAATGATGTCATATAGCTGACCGCCGAGTGTCTTGAACTGTGCGCCATTCAACAGGCTGGGTTTTTTAGGAGGAACAGCATCAACAATCTTCGGAATTGATTTCAGGCCAGTTCCAAAGGGTAACTCACCAGAAAGAAGCTCGTAGATTATGGCTGCAATTGCCCACACGTCGGAGGATTTCTTCGCCACCTTGAAATCATTGATCGCCTCCGGCGACATATACGGTATTGCGCCGAGCACAGTCTTCGAGGATGTTGCGCCTCCGACTTCAGCCCATTGCCCGATCTCCTCCTCGGCCATCTTAGCAATTCCGAAGTCTGTGATCTTCACGTCATGGAACAATGCACCTCCAACGACCATGATATTGCTAGGCTTCAAATCGCGATGGACCACGTCAGCCGCATGCGAAGCGGCCAGACCTTTCGCCAATTGATGGAAAATGCGAGCACAAGTGGATGGGGGCAAATACGGAAGATTGCCGGCCATCACAGCGAATAGGTCCTTGTCGGGAACCAACTCCTCTACAAGATACGGTCTGTCGCCCTCCTCAAAGTAGTCAAGTGTCTTCGCTACGTTTTGATGATTGACCCGCGCACTGACTACAGCCGACTGCTTAAATCGCTTCACCCCAGCGTCATCTTTCGGTGTCTTCAAGGCAACATTTCGCTCGAACAGAACGTCAAAAGCGACATAAACGTGCTGCATTCCCCCTGCGCCAATCCAATGCTTGGGCACGTAGCGCTCTGCCAGCGTTGGCGCACCTGTTGAAATCGGTCCCTTCAATTCATAACCTCCGGATGAGATACGTCCGCAGTAATCGATGTTCGCCCGCGCAGCGAGGGATCGCCCAATACAATGACGGATGATCCTTGCAAAACGTACCCCATCATCACTTGTTTATTGTTATGGCGCACATGGCCCGAGAACGCAGTCACTACAAAGTCCAACCCGTTATAACTTATCGTAACCGTGTCCGACCCAGAGCTCAATTTCACCTGTTTCTTAGCGCTATCCACCACATGATCTGTTCCGTTATGTGTGAGGAGCATGCGGTGCTTCCCATAGAGCAACTGCTTTCCAAGTGCTGCTTTTAAGTCAGCTGCGGACGGTCTCGAAGATGGATTGCTACTGAGGCAACGATTTAGCAGCACGGTGGCACCAACAGAAAGCTTCAGCGGGATATTGTCGAAATTCGATGGGACCGCCGGAACAATTGGAGGCGTATAACCAAGTTCTGGAGGAAGATTGCCTCCGTTAAAAAGCCACAAGGCGGTTGCACCGAATGCAAAAACGTCAACCGAAGCATTAAAATTATGGTTCCCGTCTTTGTCTGGTTTGAAAACCTCAGGCGCAGTATAAAACGCAGTATAATACAACTGCTTCGTCTTTGCGTCTGACTGCATCTTAGCTAAACCAAAGTCGAATATCTTCAAAACACCGGAACTATCAATCTTCATATTATCCGGCTTTATATCTCGATGAACGCGGTTAGCCAGATGAATGTCATTGATCCCCGAAATAATCGAGTAAAGGAGTCCAAGAGCTTTCGTTTCGCTTGTTGCGGGATCGAGTGGCTTCAACGGAGATCCTTCAATAAACTCCTCCACAAATCCTACTATATCGGACCCATCTCGCAAAACGTCTAAGACCTGCACGACATATTTTGATCGTATGTCTGCCAGTGCCGACAGTTCGTCCATTAGCCGGTGTTTTTCGATACCAGCCTTTAGCGACTTGACTACGACCTTACGCTGGAGATTCTCGTCGCGACAGACCAACGTGTCTGACATTCCCCCGCCCGATAAAGTCTGTATCACCACAGCGTAGCGACTTGGCAGGTTGATCATGATTCTTCGCTATCCTGGCTTCCAAATTCAATGTTGAGCTGGGGCTTAGCAACTACTTCTTCATCGCTATTTTTGGCAAGTGTGCTTTGGTTTTTTTTGCTCGACCTCTGCCGAACACGTGGGGGTTTCTTCTGTTTTGGAGCTTCCGTTGCTGGCAATTTGTTTTTAGGTAATTCCAATCCCGACGAAGTTTGGGGTTCATCCAACCAGATCTCAAGCTTATCGCCTTGTCCCCAAAGCGTCAGTTCGACCCCTTCACCGAACTTTGGCGTCCAACCAACTTCAGAACCGATTATCGAAACTGCTGTAGAGTTGTCCTCAATGCCAATAGCTTCTGCAACGTACATGACTTTGCGAACCAGCTCATTGGGACTAAGAGAGTGCCTTGCTATCCCGTCAAGCGTCTTTCTTCCGATGCTGTGAGCGCCATCAGATGTCAAAAGATAGGTCGTCCTCATGCCATTTGGGAGGCGAAAAACATGTGGCTCGATAGTTGCGCCAATCCCGACAAACTGAAGCAGTCTATTGTCGAGAATGTCTTCATCAGCACCGCTAGGAGGGCGTAGCTGTCCTCCTATCGTATCATCTCGGGTGATCAAACTAAGCCCGTCAGATACGCTGCATTCATAGAGGCGACTGTCGCCCACATGAACTGCCCAAGCGTCCCTCGTGCCGGTCGCTACGATGGCAGTGAGAGTGGTTCCGCCGCTGCCTCTAAAGCGCCGGTGGACCTCTCGGTTTGCCGCAGAGACCGCTTCATAAAGTTTCTTTTCGATAGGTTGCCGCGATGCCGTGACGAACTGGCCGATGAAATTGCTGGCGGCGCACGCCGCGGCCTCCCCTCCTGCAGTCATACCCCCCATTCCATCGCAAACGAGAGCGATAAGAAATTTCTGACCGGATGGCATCGAGACTGTAGCTACGGCTGCCCGGTCTTGATTATCGTGGCGAACAGGACCCTGTAGCGTGCCTATAGCTAAGCCAGCACTTGCTTGCGTACTTCTTCCGGGGAGTTCTCTCGACAGGAAGAACTCTATGCGTTCGATCAGTCCCGTTCTCACAAGTGCTCCAATTTGGTGCGGGAATCCATTTCTTCGTAGGTAGTATCCCACAAAGACGGCGCTCTACAACTGTATGAACGTTTCACCGCGCGGGCATTGGCTTTTTGCGCTGGAATCCCCACACCAAAGGGAAGCGCACCGGATTGGTAAATTTCCTACGACGAGCAATCGGCTAGCTTGGCAACTCACATGCGCTGTCATATTGTCGTCCTTGCGGTACACAAATGCGCCGCATGAGGTACAAAACTAAGGAATGCGGTAGGTGAAGGGTCGCTTCCCAAGCTACTGAAATTATTTAGGTAATTCGGCTTTCTGCCTCGGTTCGATTTCGTTCGGTTTGCCCGGCCCCGGGGAGCCAAACATTTTCAGATACTTAGCTATGATGTCTGCGTGAGCGCGAAATTGCGCTTTTGCCTTTGGGGCTATGTCTGGGGCAATAATTGCGTGGCGCCAGTCAGTCGAGAAGCGTCTGAACGGCCTCCTGGACCGCGCCATGGGCCTGATTACATCCTTCATTCGCATGTTTCTACTATATTAGCATTGACGCATATAATTGCCATGCGGCGCCTGGAGCGGAGACCCAGATGGGCGGCTATAAGGCCTGGCATGATGCTATTCACGACCATCAGGTCGAAAGTTTCGCTTCGGAGAACGGTTTGACTGCGGACCTGGTCTGGGAGTTGATCCTAAAACACGGCAACAGCCGTAAGGCCGTGATCAAAGCTGCGCAGGGTCTAAAAGGTGATGTCAGGCAACACGGCCGATCAGCACCCTACCCGCCGACGCGCCCCGGACGATGAGCGTGGCCCGACGAAAGCAATAGCCGGCTTGCTCCAATAAGCCGCGCTGGGCCACTGCCAGGTCGCTCGCTTGGCGTTTTCGAAAGTCGGCTTGCGCATGATTTGGAGAATCACAGCCACCTATGTCATTACATTCGGGAACGCTAATACGATGGGCGACCGACTTCGTGAGACATTCCGAAACCGTCAGTCTTTGAAGCAGGAGCATGGCCGACACCAAACCGTCGCCCCCAACTGTAGAAATCAGCCAATCCTTGGGCGAGTGGGTCGTTGCGATCGTAACAACGGACGGCAACACCTATTCTAGAGCCTTCGAACGTGAATCCGATGCCGTCGCTTTCGCTGTCGATCAGCGTTTGCATCTGGGATTGCAACTTCCGCCGCCCGATTAGTCGCCCTGAACCGGCACCTTGCTTAGGCCTTTGTCCTCCTGGACTGGCCCAGGGTCAGGAAACCATCCCTTATCAGGTCCAACGCGTCGAGCGCGTCTTCATCCAACAAGTTTGTCAAGGGCACTCCACCCACGCGCACAACCTTGTTGTTGTCTATGTCGTAGACCTCCCAGAGCCCATCATTGACTCTTCGGATTGCGTGCCGTCGATCCATAAGGAGTCTCTAATAAACGAATCACCGAAGCGCCAGCAAGAAAACTCGATCCAAAGAGTTAACGGTGGAAAACCATACTCGCTTTGGCAAGCTCCTGCGATGACGCGCAAAGAGGCCGCGTCAAATCAGATCAAACTGGCAATCAGACTTTTCCACGAAGGCGAGTTCGCGGCGCCATCACCCCAAAATCGTCCAGCACTTCCGAAAGGCAGCCGGCTTGCGTTTGTGGTCGACCGGCGCGGTGCTCGACCTTAAGGGGCAAAGAGGATGGCGAAACATGCCGCCGCCTTGGCTACCAGGCCAAGCGGACTATCTGGGAAAGCTCATCAATGTCGCCATAGATCATCGAACCCTTGACGAGCAAACATCTGTTACCGAGAACTTTGAAGAGTGGGCTCGACGCGGTGCAAACCGGCCGGTCATTGTCCTTGGCCTCGGCATAGCCGATGCTGATGGCAAGGACAGCGATAGCAATGAGTGTCGTCTTGGTCATATTGGGCCACCCACCAGCGAGCCTCTGCAAAACATAGGACGTGAGTGTCTATTAGCACTTGCTCATATTATGCCTCATCCGTCAATTAAATGAAGCGGACCCATCTTCGATCGCGCGCTAGATCAAAGCCGGCGGAGACCAGAGAGCGACCCGAGGCGAGCGCTATAAAAATCGCCGCTTCACCATTGCTTTCCAAGGAGTTTGCGATGGATTACGTGGAACGGCGAGGAAGCCTGCGGAGCCATCCCACGGTGCCCCCTCACGCAAGAATCCTGGTTTCGGTTCTGCTGGCCGCGGTTGCGCTTTACGCGAATTGCGCTCTGGCACTGGACAGCACCAGCACGCCTATCGTCGTCACCCCGCTCGCATCACGCACGACCACCGCTTCCGGCCAGCCGATCACGCTGCCGCAGAAGAACGTGCAGGTGCTGGTGTCGAGCTATGACATCGCACCGGGCGCGACCTTGCCGGTGCACCGGCACCCCTTCCCGCGCTATGCCTATGTCGAGGCCGGAACGCTGAAGGTCACCAATGTCGAGACCGGCAACAGCAACACCTACGACACAGGCGATTTCATCATCGAGATGATCGGCCAGTGGCATCAGGCCACCAACATCGGCGATGGCCCGGTCAAGCTCCTGGTGATTGACCAGGTCGAGCAAGGCGCCAAGAACACGGAACTGCGGCAGTAGCCAAGCGTCACGCTCATGTGGCGAAAGGCGGGAGGCAACACGCCGCCCGCCTTCCCGCTCCGTATCGGATAACCATCCTGCAGCGCAGGACCAGTGCTCAGCCCCAGCTGCCGACCGTCTGTCGTGTCGTCGCATTCAGCCGGTTGAAGGCGTTGATCAGGGCGATCTGGACAACCAGCGCGGCAAGGGCTTTTTCATCATAGTGGCGGGCGGCTTCGTCCCAGACATCGTCCGGCACGGCGTCGGGCCGGTCGGCGAGCCTGGTGCCGGCCTCGGCCAGCGCCAGGGCGGCCCGTTCGGCGTCGGTGAAGTAGGGCGTCTCGCGCCATGCCGCCAGCGCAAAAATGCGCTCGTCCTTCTCGCCGGCCTTCTTCAGTTCGCGCGCGTGCATGTCGACGCAGAGGCTGCAGGCATTGATCTGGCTGGCGCGCAGATGAATGAGCTTGCGCGTCACATAGGGTATGTCGGCCGCCTCGGTCGACTTGTCCAACGCCAGCAGCGCCTGCAGGGCGCCTGGGATGAGCATCACGGGATTCTTGAGTCTGGCTTGCATGGTCTTCTCCTTTTGAAGCGTTTCGTCAGGACGTGTTTTGCCGAGCCCGGAAGCAACGCATCCGGGATTTCAGCAGATGGGATTTCGGCTGCCGCCGCACGGTCACCGGTCAATCCATAACCGTGTAGCTATGGGTTATTCATAACTACACAGTTATAGGACTGTCAAGCCGGGAAATGTCGGCTGGTCCAAATGGCGGTGCGCCGTTCACGCTTTCGCGGCAGCCGCCCGGGTGCTAGGGCTTTGCGCAACATCATGGACTGGATCGCCCCTTGACCACGAAAACCCGGCTGCCGCTGATCGAAATCTGTGTCGAAGGCATCGATGGCCTGCTCGCCGCGCAGGCTGCCGGCGCCGACCGGGTCGAATTGTGCGCCAGCCTGGTCGAAGGCGGCATCACGCCGAGCCTCGGCACGGTGCGCGCGGCTCTCGACCGGGCGACCGTGCCGTTTCACGTCATGGTGCGGCCGCGCGGCGGCGATTTTCTCTACAGCGAGACCGAATACCGCTCGATGCTCGCCGATGTCGCGGCGCTGCGCGATCTCGGCGTGCCGGGCGTGGTGTTCGGCTGCCTGAACGCCGACGGCACCATCGACGAGAAGCGCATGAGCGAATTGACGGAGGCCGCCGGCTCCCTGAACGTCACCTGCCATCGCGCCTTCGACATGACACGCGACCCGGCCGAGGCGCTGGAGGCGCTGATTCGCTGCAAGGTCGGCCGCGTGCTGACCAGCGGCCAACGCGACACCGCGATCGAAGGACTGTCCTTGCTGGCGGATCTGGTGCGCCAGGCCGGCGACCGCATCATCATCCTCGGTTGCGGCGGGCTCGATCTCGGCAACATCACCGAGGTGCGCCAAAAAACCGGACTGGCCGAAATGCACTTTGCAGCGCTGAAGGACGTGCCAAGCGCCATGCACTACCGCAATCCCAAGGTTGGCATGGGCGGCTCCGATCTCGATCGCGAATACCGCAACACGGTGACCGACACACCGCAGGTGGCGGCGACGATCGCGGCGGCCAAGACATGACCACCCCGATAGACCGCATAGCGCAAGGCGACGAAGCGGACATACTGGCGCTCAACAACGAGCATGCCGCCGAACTGTCCTGGCTCGAAGCCGAGCGGCTGTCGTTCCTGCTCGGCGAGGCGTTCTACGCACGGCGCATCGGCGATCTCGAAGCCTTCATCATGACCTTCGACCAGGAAGCCAACTACGACAGCCCGAACTTCATCTGGTTCCGCGAACGCTACGAACGCTTCATCTATGTCGACCGCGTCGTGGTGGCGGCGCATGCAAGGGGCCGCGGCCATGCGCGCCGGCTCTATCGGGACCTGTTCGAACATGCCGAACGCGCCGGCCACACGCTGGTCACCTGCGAGGTCAACGCCGATCCGCCCAACCCCGCCTCGGACGCCTTCCACGCCGCGCTGGGCTTTACCGAGGTCGGCGAAGCGGTGATCCACGGCGGCAAGAAAGCGGTGCGGTATTACGTCAAGCAGATCGTCACTTGATTGCTGGCCACATAAAGAAGACACTCCTAATATAAGCGTTCCACCAAATGGAGGAACCGCGATGCCAAGCAACGTCTTCCGCTTCGACGAAAGCTGGGACATTCCCGAAGGCACGCCGCAGCAAGTATGGGATGTGCTCTCCGACGCTGAACTGCTGCCGCTCTGGTGGGGCGAGGTCTACAAGGAAGTGGTTCCGCTCGACCGCAAGGGCAAGGCGTCAGTCGGCTCGCGGGCAAGGGCGCGGGCGCGCGGCGCCCTGCCCTATGAGTTGAACTTCATCATCGAGGCCGCCGAATTCGAGCCGGGCCGGCTGGTCGTCGTGAAAACCTTTGGCGACTTCGACGGTCTGTGGCGGGCCGAACTGTCGCCGTCGGGCAGCGGCACCCATGTCCAACTGACCTGGCAGGTCACTGTCGAGAGGCCGATCCTCAAATTCCTGGCACCCCTGCTGCGGCTGGCCTTCGCCTGGAACCATCGCTGGACAACGCCGCGCGGCGAAGCCGGCCTGCGGCGCTATCTCAGGCTCGCAACAACAGTGCCTCGGCGCGATGACGCCTGAATCACCAATTGCGGTTCAACCATTCACGCGTCGGCCGCTCGATGAGGTAATAGCTGCAGAGCGCGCAGGCAAAGACCCCGGCCAGCATCGGCCATGGACTGCTGCCTTGCTCGTAGACGAATTTGTAGAAGGGCTGCTGCCACAGATAGAGTGAGTATGACCACAGGCCCAACGTCGCCATGGGCCAGGACGAGAGCAATTTGGAAAAGATTGGCGTGCTGAAATCGAGCGCATTGACGGCCAGCGCCAGCAGCGGCACCGCCAGGAGATAGTGGATCGGCGTCGGCACCGGGTCCATGAACAGCAAAACCGCGACCGCCGCCGCTGCCAGGGCGATGTAAGGACCCTTCAGCACCGCCGACAGCCGGCCTTCGGCCTTGAGCAGGCAGATCGAAGCCGACAGCAGGATCGAGGCGATGTGCACATCGGTGCGCCAGTAGGTAGCTTCGTAATCCAGCCTGAACACCCAGTACGACACCGCGCCGTTGGCCATTGCGAGCAAGGCGAGCGTCACCAGCAAAGGGATGACGCGATTGCGGCTGGAGACGAGCGCGCTGATCAACGCCAGGATGATGTAGGCATGCTCCTCGACACAAAGCGACCAGATATGGTCGAGCGCTCCGGCGCGGGTGACGAGAATTCCGGCGTAATTGTAGGTGAATGTCAGCGCCGTCAGCGCCGCCTTCCACTTGAAAGCGATGAACGTGCCGGAAAGCGCGATTATGGCGATGACGACGAAGACCAGCAGCGCCGGGTAGATGCGCGAGAAGCGGCGTTTGAAGAACTTCTTCAGCGGGTAGCGTTCGATGAACAGGATCTCGCCCATCAGCCGGCCGCTGAGCACGAAGAAGAACTCGACGCCCAGCACCCCCAGATTGATTCCCGGAACCGGAAAAAAATGCCCGATCAGCACCAGGGCAATCGACAGGCCGCGCCAGCCATCGAGATAGGCCAATCTTGTTCTGGCCGATCTGTCGACGGCGGATCGGGACGGAACGATCTGGGTCGCGGTAATTTCGGACATGCCGATCCTTCGCATTGGCATGCGAAAGGGTACGGCGGTACATCCGAACCCGGCTCGCATTCCCGCCCCAACCCATACTGCAGTGCAATATAGGTTTGTGCAAGTGCGAGATTGGCAGCGACGCAGTTCCTTAAGCAGCAGGCTGCCGGAATTGCTTCAAGCAAAAGACCAGTCGCGTGGCGGAATTCCTTCACGAGCCGCACGGCTACACCATCGCATACAAAAGGGACCAAGATGGCCCCTTTCATGTCGGCAACCGATGCTGTCAGGCGTTAGCCGCTGCCACAGCGCGCTTGGCCATGACCGCAATCAGGTTGGCGCGGTAGTCGGCGGAAGCGTGGATGTCGCTCATCAGGTTCTTCGCCGGCACTTTCACGCCGGCGAGCGATGCGGCGTCGAAATTCTTCGCAAGGGCTGCCTCGATCTCCTTCGAGCGGAACACGCCGTCGTCACCGGCGCCGGTAACCGCGACGCTGACGCCGTCCTTGCCCTTGGCAACGAACACGCCGACGATCGCGTAGCGTGAGGCCGGGTTGCGGAATTTTTCGTAGGCCGCCTTTGCCGGGGCGGTGAAGGAGACCGCCGTGATGATCTCGCCATCCTTCAAGGTCGTTTCGAACAGCCCTTTGAAGAACTTGTCGGCCGATATCTCGCGCTTGTTGGTGACGATGGTGGCGCCCAATGCCAGAAGGGCCGCCGGATAGTCGGCCGCCGGATCGTTGTTGGCGATCGAACCGCCGATCGTGCCCTTGTAGCGCACCGCCGGATCGCCGATCAGCGATGCCAGATGGGCAAACGCCGGGCAGGCCTTCTTGAGCTTCTCGTCGTTGGAGACGTCGAAATGCGTGGTGGCCGCGCCGATGGTAACCGTCTTTCCCGACACCTTGACGCCCTGCATCTCCTTGATGCGCGACAGATCGACGAGATCGGAAGGGGCCGCCAGCCGCGTCTTCATGGCAGGTATCAGCGTCATGCCGCCGGACAGCAGCTTGGCGTCGCCGCTCTTCACCAGCTTGGCGGCATCCGCGACCGAGGCGGCGCGATGGTAGTTGACCGAATACATGGTTGTTCCTCCTCAGTGCTTCGCGGCGCGGATTGCGGCCCACACGGTGGGCGGCGAGGCGGGCATGGCAATGTCGGCGATGCCGATGGCATCGGTGATGGCGTTGATCACCGCCGGCGGCGAGCCGATGGCGCCGGCCTCGCCGCAACCCTTGATGCCGAGCGGGTTGCCCGGGCATGGCGTGTTCGAGGTCGAGACCTTGAACGACGGCAGGTCGCCCGCGCGGGGCATCGTATAGTCCATGTAACTCGCGGTCAGCAGCTGTCCGCTGGCGTCGTAGTGGGCGCCCTCCAGCAGCGCCTGGCCGATCCCTTGCGCGATGCCGCCATGCACCTGGCCCTCGACGATCATCGGATTGATAATGTTGCCGAAATCGTCAGCGGCCACGAATTGGACGATCTCTGTCGTCCCGGTCTCCGGTTCGATCTCGACCTCGCAGACGTAGCAGCCCGCCGGGAAGGTGAAGTTCGACGGATCGTAAAAGGCCGTTTCCTTCAATCCAGGCTCCATCCCTGCCGGCAGATTGTGGGCGGTATAGGCGGCCAGCGCCACCTGGAACCACGGCACGTTCTTGTCGGTACCGGCAACCTTCAGCGCACCGTTCTCGATGACGATGTCGCCTTCGTCGGCTTCGAGCAGGTGGGCGGCGATCTTCTTGGCCTTGGCCTCGACCTTGTCGAGTGCCTTTGATATCGCCGACATGCCGACCGCGCCCGAGCGCGAACCGTAAGTGCCCATGCCCATCTGCACCTTGTCGGTGTCGCCATGGACGATCGAAACCGAATCGATCGGCACGCCAAAACGCTGGTTGACCAGTTGCGCGAAGGTCGTCTCGTGGCCCTGGCCATGGCTGTGCGAGCCGGTCAGCACCTCGATCGTGCCGACGGCATTGACCCGCACTTCGGCCGATTCCCAAAGGCCGACGCCGGCGCCGAGCGAGCCGACCGCCGCCGACGGCGCGATGCCGCACGCCTCGATGTAGCAGCTCATGCCGATGCCGCGCAGCAAGCCCTTCTTGGCGGCCGCCGCCTTGCGCTTGGCAAAGCCGTCATAATCCGAAGCTTTCATGGCCGCGTCGAGCGAGGCGCCATAGTCGCCAGCGTCATAGTTCATGATCACCGGTGTCTGGTGCGGGAAGGAGGTGATGAAGTTCTTGCGCCGCAATTCGGCGGGCGACACGCCAAGCTCGCGCGCCGCCGCTTCCATCGTGCGTTCCAGGAGATAGGTGGCTTCCGGCCGCCCTGCCCCGCGATAGGCATCGACAGGAGCCGTGTTGGTGTAGACCGTGCGCACATTGGCGTGGATGGCCGGGATGTCGTACTGGCCCGACAAGAGCGTCGCATAGAGATAGGTCGGCACGCAGGACGAGAACAGCGACATGTAGGCGCCGAGATTGGCGATCGTGTCGACCTTCAGCCCGGTGATCCTGTTGTTCTTGTCGAAAGCCATTTCCACCGTCGAGACATGGTCGCGGCCATGCGCGTCCGAGAGAAAACTTTCGGTGCGGTCGGCGACCCATTTGACCGGCACGCCGGTTTTCTTGGAAGCCCACAGGCAGACGATCTCTTCGGGATAGATGTAGATCTTGGAGCCGAAGCCGCCGCCGACATCCGGCGCGATGACGCGCAGCTTGTTTTCAGGCGCGACATTGTAGAAGGCGCTCATCACCAGCCGCGCGACATGCGGGTTCTGCGATGTCGTCCAGCAGGTGTAATGGTCCTCGGCCTTGTCGTAGTAGCCGAGAGCCGCGCGCGGCTCCATGGCATTCGGCACCAGCCGGTTGTTGACGATCTTCATGCGGGTGACATGCGCCGCGGCCTTGATCGCCGCGTCGGTCGCCTTGGCATCGCCGATCTCCCAGTCGAAGATCAGGTTGTTCTCGGCCTCGGCATGGATCTGCGGCGCGCCCTTTTCGAGCGCCTTGGTGGCTTCGACGACGGCCTTCAATTCCTTGTAGGTGATCTCGACCGCCTCGGCCGCATCGCGGGCCTGCCCCTTGGTCTCGGCCACGACGATGACGACGGCGTCACCGACATAGCGCACCTTGTCGACGGCCAGCGGCGACCAGGCGCCCATCTTCATCGGCGAACCGTCCTTGGAATGGATCATCCAGCCGCAGATGAGGTTGCCGATGCCGTCGGCCTTGAGCTCCTTGCCGGTCAGCACGCCGATGACGCCGGGCATGGCTTGCGCTCGTTTGACGTCGATCTTCTTGATCTGCGCATGCGCGTGCGGGCTGCGCACGAAAGCCGCATGCTTCATGCCGGGAACCACCATATCGTCGACATAGCGGCCGGCGCCGGTGATGAACCTTTTGTCTTCCTTACGCGCCACCCGAGCGCCAACACCTTCAATACCCATCAGAAATTCCTCCCGAATTTAGGGGAGTAGGTGAGTAGGGCACTAAGGCAGCAGGGAAATTTTTCTCCTGGTTCCCTACTGCCTTAGTGCCCTACTGCCTACCGCCTTGTTCATCACGCCGCTTGCTTGGCCCTGCCCTTGGTCCCCTTCGACATCGTCTTCGATGCGGCGAGGATCGCCTTGACGATGTTGTGGTAGCCGGTGCAGCGGCAGATATTGCCTTCCAGTTCGGCTCGCACCGTCGCCTCGTCGAGGCCTTCGGGATGGCGGTTGATCATGTCGGTTGCCGCCATGATCATGCCAGGCGTGCAGAAACCGCATTGCAGGCCGTGATGTTCCTTGAAGGCGGCCTGCACGGGATGCAGGTCGGCGCCGTTGGCGAGACCTTCGATCGTTACAACGCTCGAGCCGGACGCCTGTACCGCGAGCATGGTGCAGGACTTCACCGCCTTGCCGTCGACATGGACGACGCAGGCCCCGCATTGCGAGGTGTCGCAGCCGACATGCGTGCCGGTCAGGCCGAGATTCTCGCGCAGGAAGTGAACCAGCAGCGTTCGATCCTCGGCGGCTCCGCTGACCCGCCTGCCGTTCACCATCAACGAAACGTCCGACATGAATCCTCCCTGGGTATCAACCTTGGTCATCACGCTGCCGACGCGCCGCTGGCACTTCGGCCATGCGTTTATTCGTACACCGCACAACGTACAAAAAACAGCGCGACGGAAAAGGCGGATCATTGTACTTTCGGTCATGGCCAAGGCCGGAGGCGCATTCCTCTCGTCCCATTGCCAAAACACCGATTGGAAGCAACAATATCCTTCGACGCCTGCGCGCCAGAAGCCTGTAAAAACAGCCGCGTATGAAAGAGCGTCGGAGGAAATGCAGGAGAACGCCGCTGACCAGTTCACGGACGCGCTACGCCTGCGGCTTGTCGGCGCTGACCACGGACGAGCCCGACCCGGTTGCTTTCGCTCGCGCGGTGGCCACCGAGGCCGCGGCAATCGACGCCGGCTTTGCCCTCGTGTTCTTCTCCCAGAGCCTTGTCGAGGCCGGTGCCCTGTCGCGGGCACTCTCGGCGTATGCGCCGGGGCTCCACCATGCTGGCTGCTCCACCGCCGGCGAGATCACGCCGCAGGGGCTCGAGGAAGGCCACATGCTGGCTATGCTGCTTCCCTCGGCGTCGTTCACCGCGGTCAGCGCCATGGTGGACAATCTATCCTCGTCGGGCATGGACAGGATCACCGGCGAGGTCGAGGCCTTGCGGCGCACGCTGCGCGTCCGGGTGGGCGGCGAGCGGACCAGGAACACCTTCGCGCTCTGCTTCATCGACGGACTGTCCTACGCCGAGGAAGCGGTCAGCTCCGCCATTCATTGGGGTCTTGACGACATACCCCTGCTCGGCGGCTCTGCCGGCGACGATCTGAAATTCGAGACGACGCGCCTGATCTCGAACGGCAGGGTCACCTCGGACAGCGCCATCATCGTGCTGATCGCCACGGAAATTCCGTTCCACGTCTTCAAGACCGACAATTTCGTTCCGACCGACGAAAAACTGGTGGTCACGGCGTCCGATGCCGATCACCGCATCGTACGCGAGTTCAACGCCACCAACGCGGCGGAAGAATATGCCGCTTCCGTCGGTATCGTCCCGCAGACCCTGACGCCGCTGAGCTTCGCCTCGCACCCGGTGGTGGTGAAGGTGGGCGGTGAATATTATTGCCGCTCGATCCAGAGGATGCACGCGGACGGCTCGCTGTCGTTCTTCTGCGCCATCGACGACGGCGTCGTGCTGTCGATCGCCCAGCCCAAGGACATGGTGGAATCGACACGCGCGGCCCTGCGCGAGGTCGAGGCGAGGCTTGGCGGCATCGACCTGATCCTCGGCTTCGACTGCGTGCTGCGCCGGCTCGATGCGCGCAACCGGCAGGTCTTTCGTGATATTTCGGAACTCTACCGGGTCAACAATGTCGTCGGCTTCGGCACCTATGGCGAACAGTACCGGTCGATGCATTTGAACCAGACCTTCACCGGCATTGCCTTTGGCGAACGGCAAGCGGCGGAATAGGGGCCGCAGAGTAACAACATGCCGCTCAAGGATATAAACGACCTCGAAAAACTGAAGAAGATCAACGCCGCCCTGGTCAGCCGCGTCGAGCGCTCGATGGACCAGCAAGGCAATGCCTTCTCGCTGTTCCAGACCGCCATCTCGCTCGAAAACCGGGTGCGCATGCGCACCGAGGAGTTGCACTCGACCTTGCGGCGGCTGGAACAGTCCAACATCGACCTCAGCGCCGCCAAGGAAAACGCCGAGTTCGCGAACCTGTCCAAGACGAGGTTCCTCGCCGCCGCCAGCCATGATGTGCTGCAGCCGCTGAACGCGGCTCATCTGTCCGTCTCGGCGCTCGCCGAGGTGCAGACCAGCGACGAAGGCAGGAAGCTGGTGCGGCAAGTCGAGCGCTCGCTGGAGACGATGGAGGACCTGCTGCGCACCCTGCTCGACATTTCCAAGCTCGATGCCGGCGTGGTGCACCCCGACATCGGCGACGTCAACCTGGAGGCGCTGTTCTCGTCGCTGCGCTCGGATTTCCAGCCGGTCGCGGAAATGAAGCAGCTGTCGCTGAAATTCCGGCCGGTCAATGCCGTGGTCCGCTCCGACCGGACGCTGCTGCGCCGCATCCTGCAGAACATCCTCTCCAATGCGTTGGGCTATACCCGCTCGGGCGGCGTCCTGGTCGGCACCAGGCATCGCGGCGACACGATCCGCATCGATGTCGCCGATACCGGCTGCGGCATCCCCGACGACCAGCGCGAGGCGGTGTTCGAGGAATTCCATCGTGGCACCTTGCCCGCCAACGCCGGGCTCGACGGCGGCGGCCTTGGGCTCGGGCTTGCCATCGTCCGCCGCATGGCCGGCGCCCTCGGCCACCCCGTGACCTTCTCGTCGAAGGTCGGGCGCGGCACGATCTTCCATATCGATGTCCCCGTCGGCATCGGCGCCCCCGCCGACGCCATCGCCAGCGCCACCAGCCTGGAGCGGTCGCGCGGCTACGGCCTGTTCGGCACCAAGGTTCTGCTGGTCGAGAACGACGCCGAGGTGCTGGAGGCCATGACCTTCCTGCTCGAGCGCTGGCATTGCCTAGTGCGGGCAGCGACCTCGACCGACGATGCGCTTGACCTGCTCGGCGACACCGACTGGGTGCCTGACATCGTCATTGCCGACCAGCATCTCGACGGCGGCGACCTCGGCACCGCCACCATATCGGAAGTCCGCGACTATCTCGGCCGCGCCGTTCCGGCGCTGATCGTCACCGCCGACAGTTCCGAAGCCGTCGCCAAGGCCGCGCGCGCCGACGGTATCGAACTGATGCGCAAACCGCTGAAGCCGGCGCAGTTGCGGGCACTGCTGGCGCATTTGCTGGCTTAGCTCCATACCCTCCCCTGACATGGAGGTAAAAGATCAGAACCCGGCCTGATCCCTGAAAAGCTCCGCATTATCCAGCTTCGAAACCTCGATCACCGCTTGCGTGCGGCTGTAGACGTTGAGCTTGCGCAGGATCTCCGAGACATGCGCCTTCACCGTGGTCTCGCCGACTTGCAACTCGTAGGCGATCTGCTTGTTGAGCAGGCCCTGGCGCAGCATCTGCAGCACGCGCAGCTGCTGCGGCGTCAGCTTGGACAGGCGCTGGACCATGTCGGCGCGATCGACGCTGTCGGCGTCCGCCGGCTGGCCTTCATAGGTTTCCGGCACATAGATCGCGCCGTCCATCACCGAACGGATGGCGGCAGCCAGATCGCTCTTGCGCGCCGATTTCGGGATGAAGCCGGCCGCGCCGTAAGACAACGCCTCGGAGATGATCCTCGGCTCCTCGTAGCCGGAGACGATCACCACCGGCAGGCGCGGATAGCGGGTTCTGAGTTGCAGCAGCCCGTCGAAGCCGTGCACGTCGGGCATGCTGAGGTCCAGCAACGCAAGGTCGAAAGGCTTGGCGTCGGCCAGGAGATCGAGCGCCTCTGCGATCGAGCGTGCCTCGACCGTGTCGACCTCCGGATAGGCCATCTGAACGGCGCTGTGCAGCGCCTCGCGAAACAGCGGATGGTCGTCGATGATCAGGAACCGGGCGCGATCGTTGGGTACTGTCATGTGGCTCGTTCCGGTTTACCTGCCACACCATAGTCCCGCGACCATGGCCGGATTATTAGCAAATAGTCTATCGCCGGTTGAAAGGCCGCTGCAAAGGGTGATGGGGACCCTGAATTCCTTATGCGGCCCCGGCCAAGCCCGTGCCTTATGAAAAAACGACGCCTTGCCCGGTCTCGGAAATCGGCCGAAGGTGCCGCCATCATCCTGATATCCAACGCAGAGACCGCCATGACAGCCTTCGTCCTTCCCGTGCCGCCAACGCCTTCCGTCGCCATCAGCGGCTCGGCCGAGCGCTTTGCCGTGCGGCGCATCTTCTGCGTCGGCCGCAACTATGCGGCGCATGCGCGCGAATTCGGCAATGACGAGCGCGATCCACCTTTCTTCTTCACCAAGCCGGCCGACGCGGTAGTCGATTCCGGCACCGTCATCCCCTACCCGCCGCTGACGACCAATCTGCACCACGAGATCGAGCTGGTGGCCGCGATCGGTAAAGCCGGTTTCCGCATTCCCCGCGACAAGGCGCTCGACCACGTCTGGGGCTACGCCGTCGGCATCGACCTCACCCGCCGCGATCTCCAGGATGAGGCCAAGAAGGCGACGCGGCCCTGGGACTGGTCGAAGGCCTTCGACCGTTCCGCCCCTTGCGGCCCGCTGGTTCCTGCACAAAAGACCGGCCATCCAACGAAAGGGCGCATCTGGCTCGCCGTCGATGGCAAGGTCCGGCAGGACGCCGATCTGACCGAGTTGATCTGGCCAATCGCCGACATTGTCTCGATCTGCAGCGAGGGCGTAGAATTGCAGGCTGGCGACCTGATCTTCACCGGCACGCCGGCCGGCGTCGGCGCGGTCAAGCCGGGTGAGACGATGACCGGCGGCGTCGACGGCATCGGCACGATCGAAGTGACGATCGGCCAGCCGCAGTCGTGAACGACAAAGCCATGAGCGACATCGTCCTGCACAATTATTACCGTTCCTCCACCTCCTACCGGGTGCGGATCGCGCTGGAGATGAAGGGGCTGAGCTATGACTATGTCCCGCATCATCTGCGCCATGGCGAGCATCTGGAGCCGGCCTATCTCGCGGTCAATCCGCAGGGGCTGGTGCCGGCAGTGGTGTTCGACGACGGCACGCTTTTGACGCAGTCGCTGGCGATCGTCGAATATCTCGACGAGATCCAGCCCGCGCCGCCGCTGCTGCCGAAGGACCCGCTTGGCCGGGCGCGCGTGCGAATGCTGGCGCAGATGATCGCCTGCGACATCCACCCGGTGAACAATCTGCGCGTGCTGACCTCGCTGCGCACCTTGTTCGGTGCCGGCGACCAGGACATCACCAACTGGTTCCGCCACTGGGTGAACGAAGGCTTTCAGCCGCTTGAAAAGATTCTGGCTTCCTCGCCTCAGACCGGAACATTCTGCCACGGCGAGGCGGCGGGGCTGGCCGATATCTGCCTGGCGGCACAGATCACCAGCAACGCTCGTTTCGGCGTCGACCTGACGCCTTACCCGACGATCACCCGCATCAACGCCGCCTGCATGGCGCTGCCGGCCTTCCAGAAAGCCGCTCCGCAGAACCAGATCGATGCGGAGTAAGGTCTACTGACCGACGCGCAGGGTCAGCGCCCAGACCAGCGACGCCAGCAGGCCGATGCCGGCACCCAGCATACAGACGCCGCTCCAGCCAAAGGCGCCATAGGTCATGGTCGAGGCGATGGAGCCGAGCGCGCTGCCGAGCGAATAGAAGATCATGTAGCCGCCGACCAGCCGGCTGCGCGCATCCGGCCGGCGCGAAAAAATCAGGCTCTGATTGGTGACGTGGACGGCCTGGATCGCCAGATCCAGCATGACGATGCCGGCGACCAGCAGCCACAGCGACACGCCCATCAAGGCGATCGGCAGCCAGGCCGCAATCATCAAAAGCAGGCTGAGACCGGTGACGAGCTGCCCGCGCCCGCGATCGACGAGGCCGCCTGTCCAGCGAGCACCGAGAGCACCCGCCACACCGGCAAGGCCAAACAGCCCGATCTCGGTATGCGAGAGTGAAAATGGCGCGGCACTCAGCGGCAGCACCAGCGGCGCCCATAGCACGTTGAAGCTGGCAAAGATCAGCATGGCGAGAACCGCGCGCACGCGCAGCAACGGCTCCTGCACGAACAGCAGCACCACCGAACCCAGCAGGCGCGGATAGGACGTGCGTGGCCGCTCTGTCTCGTGGCGCGGCAGGACGATGAAGAGAACCAGCGCCATGAGGAGCGTCAGCGCCGCCGAGACCAGATAGACCCAGCGCCAGCCGGCGAAGTCGGCGACGACGCCGGCAACGAAACGGGCAAGCAGGATACCAAGGATGACGCCGCTGGTGACGGTGCCGACCGCCCGCCCCCGCTCGGACGGCACGGCGAGGTCGGCGGCGTAGGCCACCAGCACTTGCACCACAACGGCAAGCAGCCCGACGATTGCAAGGCTTGCCAGCAGCGCCGCAGCGCTCGGTGCTATCCCGACCGCGCTCAGCGCCACGGCGGAGAGAATCGCCTGAACGGCGATCAGCTTGCGGCGGTCGAACAGGTCGCCCAGCGGCACGATGAAGAACAGGCCGATCGCGTAGCCGATCTGCGTGACCGTCACCACGATGCCGACAGATGCTGGCGCGATGGCGAAATCATGCGCCATGGCGTCGAGCAGCGGATGGGCGAAATAGACGTTGGCGACGCTCAGCCCGCAGGCAATGGCGAAGACCAGCGCCGTCATTCCCGACAATCCCGGCGGTGACGCTGCCACGACCCGCGACGGCCCGTCGGACCGCTGCGTGCCTGCCGCCGTACCGTTCACCACCTGCATGTTCATGTCGCTCTCCGCAAGAAGGTTTCAACTTGAAACCACTTGCTGGATAGACAGAACAGTTTTATCTTGCAACCAAAATGACGGATCTGGACCAACAATTCCCATGGTGAAACGAACGAGCCATCACGAAGCGGATTGCCTGATCGCGCGGCCGCTGGACGCGATCGGCGACTGGTGGTCGCTGCTGATCGTGCGCGATGCCTTCGACGGCTTGCGGCGCTTCGGCGAGTTCCAGAAGAGCCTCGGCGTCGCCAAGAACATCCTGTCGGCGCGGCTGCGCAATCTGGTCGCGCACGGCATACTGGAAACGGTTCCCGCGCCCGACGGCAGCGCGCACCACGAATATGTGCTGACGCAAAAGGGGCGCGGCCTGTTCTATGTCCTGGTCGCCTTGCGGCAATGGGGCGAAACCTATTTCTCCGGGCCGGGCGAGCCCTACACTTTCATGGTCGACACGCAGAGCGGCCGGCCGATCAGGCGCCTGGAGGTGCATGCCGAGGACGGGCGGCTGCTGGCGCCCGGCGACACAAGGCTCGCGGATTTCCGCAACCGGGAAAACGGCTGATCCCGGCCGGTTCAGCAGACTGGTCAGGCTGGCGGAATCGATTTCCGCTTGCCCGGCCAGGGAATCGGCTATCGTTTCCCCGGAGCAATTCCAGGAGAAGTGCGATGCGGTTTCCCGTCTGGGATTGCGTCAAAACAATGAGATAGAGTGGTTCTTCGTTTCCATGAAACGATGAACCGATCTATTGCGCAGGGGTGGAGTGACCGATGAAAGCCGTCGTCTTCGAGAAGTTCGGCGAAGCGCCGACGATCCAGACCGTCCCCGATCCGAAACCGGCCGCCGATGGCGTCGTCATCAAGGTCGAGGCGACGGGGCTGTGCCGCAGCGACTGGCATGGCTGGATGGGCCATGATGACGGCATCACCTTGCCGCACGTGCCGGGCCATGAGCTGGCAGGCGTCGTCGTCGCCGCCGGCAAGCAGGTCAGCCGGTGGAAGGCCGGCGACCGGGTGACGGTGCCGTTTGCCGTCGGCTGCGGCCGCTGTTTCGAATGCAGCTCGGGCAACCATCAGGTCTGCGAGCACCAGACGCAGCCCGGCTTCACCGGCTGGGGTTCGTTCGCCGAGTATGTCGGCATAGAACATGCCGACACCAATCTGGTTCGCCTGCCCGACGAGATGGAATACGCCACCGCCGCCAGCCTCGGCTGCCGTTTCGTCACCTCGTTTCGCGCCATTGTCGACCAGGGGCGGGTCAAGCCCGGCGAATGGGTGGCGGTGCATGGTTGCGGCGGCGTCGGCCTGTCGGCGATCATGATCGCCAGTTCGATGGGCGCCAATGTGATCGCCATCGACCTCACCGACGAGAAGCTGGAGTTCGCCAGAAAGATCGGCGCCGTGGCGACCATCAATGCGTCGTCGACGCCTAATGTGGTCAAGGCGGTCAAGCAGATCACCAATGGCGGCGCGCATATGTCGATGGACGCGCTCGGCCACCCGACCACTTCGTTCAACTCGATCGCCAATCTGCGCCGGCGCGGCCGCCATGTGCAGGTCGGCCTGATGCTGGGCGAGCACGCACGCCCGCAAGTGCCGATGGACAAGATCATCGCCTTCGAACTCGAAATCCTCGGCAGCCACGGCATGCAGGCCTATCGCTACCAGGCGATGATGGACATGATCCGCAACGGCAAGCTCAAGCCCGAACTGCTGGTCGGCAAGAAGATCAGCCTCGACGAGGCGCCCGCGGCCTTGATGGCCATGGGTGGCTTCGAGGGCATTGGCATCGGGGTGGTGACGAAGTTCTAGGCGCGGAGGGCGCTTCCCGAACTACCGCGCGAACTTCTTCGCCCCGAACACGCACGCCACCACGCCGAGCGTGACGACCACCATCAGCGGGCTGACCTGCTCGTGCAGCAGGCTTGCCGCGAGCGCCAGGCCAAAGAAGGGCTGCAGCAGCTGCAACTGTCCTACCGCGGCAATGCCGCCTTGCGCCAGGCCGCGATACCAGAAGACGAAGCCGATCAGCATGCTGAACAGCGAGACATAGGCGAGCCCGATCCAGGCGTTGGAGCCGATACCGGCAAAGGATGGCGGCAGGGTCGCGAAAGTCAGCACCAGCATGATCGGCAGCGACAGCGTCAGCGCCCAGCAGATCACTTGCCAGCCGCCAAGCCTGCGCGACAGCGCGGCGCCCTCGGCATAGCCCAGGCCGCAGACGACGACGGCGGCGAGCATCAAGCCATCACCGACCGGCGACGCGGTCACGCCCTGCGTCAGCGCGAAGCCGGCGACCAGCGCGCTGCCCACGCACGAAAACAGCCAGAACGCCGGACGAGGCCGATCGCCACCGCGCAGCACGCCGAAGATCGCGGTCGCCAGCGGCAACAGGCCGATGAAAATGATGGAATGGGCCGAGGTGATGTGCTTGAGCGCCAATGCCGTCAGCAAGGGAAAGCCGACGACCACGCCCAGCGCCACGATCACCAGCGACACCAGATCGCCGCGCTGCGGACGTTTCTCCCGGAACAGCAGCAGCATTGCCAGGCCAAGCAATCCGGCAATCGCGGCCCGGGCTGATGTCACGAATGTCGGATCGAAATCCATGACCGCCACACGCGTCGCCGGCAGCGAGCCGCTGAAGATCAGCACGCCGATAAATCCGTTCACCCAGCCGCTCGCGGTCTTGTCCATTCCAGGCTCCCATTGCTTTCGCCTTCTATCGGGCAGACTCCCATGGCGCGACCAGAGACAATGCGGTACAATTCTACGAAACTGTAATGGTATATTGAGCAGTACAGATGACCGACCTCGCCTTGGAAACTGATAGCGCGCGAACCCTGGGTGCCCCCACTCTGGTCGAAAGCGTCATGGCGGCCATTCGCCAGCGGATCGCCGCGCGCAGCCTGACGCCGGGTGCCCGGCTGCCGTCGATCCGCGCCTTCGCCCAATCCATGCAGGTGTCCAAATCCACCGTGGTCGAGGCCTATGAGCGGCTCGCCGCCGAAGGCACGATCCGCTCCCGGCCGGGCTCGGGCTTCTACGCCGCCGGCTCGCTGGCGCCGTTGTCCCTGGCCGAGATCGGTCCCCGGCTCGACCGTGCCGTCGATCCGCTCTGGGTTTCGCGCCAGTCGCTGGACGCCGGCGACGAGGTGTTGAAACCCGGCTGCGGCTGGCTGCCGGCCTCCTGGATGCCGCAGGCCGGGCTGCGGCGCGCACTCCGCACGGCAGCGCGCGCCGATGATGTCGCTCTTGCCGACTACGGCACGCCGCTTGGGCTGCCGCCACTGCGGCAACTCTTGGCGCGGCGCATGGCCGGGCATGGCATCGAAGTCTCGCCTGAACAGATCATGCTGACGGAATCGGGCACGCAGGCCATCGATCTTCTATGCCGGTTCCTGATCGAACCTGGCGACACGGTGCTGGTCAACGATCCCTGCTATTTCAATTTCCACGCTTTGCTGCGCGCCCATCGCGCCAAGGTGGTCGGCGTTCCCTACACGCCGTCGGGACCCGATATCGAGCTGTTCGCGCAGGCGCTCGCCGAGCACCGGCCGCGCCTCTACATCACCAACTCCGCCATCCACAACCCGACCGGCGCGATCCTGTCGCCGGTCACCGCGCACCGTTTGCTGAAGCTCGCCGACCAGTCGGACCTCACCATTGTCGAGGACGACATCTTCGCCGATTTCGAACATGCCCCTGCCCCGAGGCTGGCGGCCTTCGATGGCCTGAACCGCGTCGTCCACATCGGCAGCTTCTCCAAGACGCTGTCGGCGTCGGTGCGCTGCGGTTTCATCGCCGCGCCCCGCGACTGGATCGAGGGCCTGACCGACCTCAAGATCGCCACCACTTTCGGCGGCGGACGGCTGGCCGCCGAATTGGTGCTGACGCTGCTGAAGGATGGCAGCTATCGCAAGCATATGGATCTGCTGCGCGCCAGGCTGGCGCGCGCCATGGCCGTGACCGGCGCCCGGCTGAAGGCGATCGGCATCACGCCCTGGATCGACCAGCCGGCCGGTCTGTTTCTGTGGTGCAGGCTCCCCCATGGCGTTGACGCGGCCGAAGTCGCCCGCCGGGCGCTTGCCGACAACGTCGTGCTGGCGCCCGGCAATGCGTTCAGCCTGTCGCAGACGGCCAGCCATTTCCTGCGCTTCAACGTCGCGCAGTGCGAAGACCAGCGGATTTTCAAGGTGATCGAGGCGGCGATGGCGCGCTGATCTCAGCCCCCCGCACAGACCTGACGCACGCAGTCGCGCAACCAGCGTTGCGCCGGATCGGCATCGAGGCGCGGATGCCAAAGCATTGAAATGGTGACTTCCACCGTCGTGACCGGCAGCCGAAAGCTGTGCATGCCGGCGCGCGCGCCGGCCGTGTGCCGCTCGGGCACGCTGGCGATCAGTTCCGAGGCGCGCGCCATGGCGAGCGCGGCCGAGAAACCCGAGACCATGCAGACGACCGTCCGCTGCAGGCCAAGCGCGTCCAGCGCCTCGTCGATCGGTCCTTTCTCGCGGCCGCGCCGCGAAACACTGATATGCCGGCCCGCCGCATAGCGCTCGGGCGTCACCGTGCCTTCGCTCAAGGGATGGCCTGATCGGACAGCGCCGATAAAGCGGTCGCGAAACAGCGCCTGGATGCGCACTTCGGGCCCGGTTTCGCCGGCAACCCCGATTTCCAAATCGATCGCCGCGTCGCGCAGCGACATCACATCCTTGTCGGACTTCGGCGCGAAACGCAACCGCACCCCCGGCGCTTCGGCCACGATGCGGGCGACCAGGCGAGGCCCGAACTCCTCGACGAAGCCTTCGTTGGTGCGCAGCGTCACGACCCTGTCCAGACTTGAAAGATCAAGCAATTCGGCAGGGCGCAGCAGCGCCTCCGCGTCCTGGACGACAGGACCGACTTGGCGGCGCAATTCCTCCGCGCGCGGCGTCGCCACTAGGCCGCGGCCGGCCCGGACCAGCAAAGGATCGCCCGTTGCTTCGCGCAGCCGCGCCAGTGTCCGGCTCATCGCCGAGGGGCTGAGACGCAGACGGCGTGCCGCGCGGGCCACGCTGCCTTCCGCCAGCAGCACGTCGAGAGCAAAGAGCAGGTTGAGATCGGGCGTCGTCATCGGCGGATCTTAGCATGATGTGGCGTCTGGTGCACTGATATGATGCAAATGCTGCGCCTTCCGCCATATCAGCCGCAAGACTAGATCTCCATCGGCTCCGCTTTCGGAGCGAACGGAAAGGAGATCGCATGGCACTCGCCGCACAAGATCGGGAAGGGCCGATATCAGCCTCGCAACAGAAGCAATCCGTCGGCTGGGCGCTGGCAAGCCTGTCGCTCGCCACGCTGTTGTCGTCGCTGGGAACCAGCATTGCCAGCGTCGGGCTGCCCTCGCTGATGCAGACGTTCGGGGCGTCGTTCCAGGCCGTGCAATGGGTGGTTCTGGCCTATCTCCTCGCTATCACCACGTTGATCGTCAGCGCCGGGCGGCTGGCTGACATGTTCGGGCGCCGGCCGTTGCTGCTTGGCGGCATCGCTGTGTTCACGTCGGCATCAGTGCTCTGCGGCCTGGCGCCGACGCTTTGGCTGCTGATCGCCGCACGGGCCGTGCAGGGGCTTGGCGCGGCGCTGATGATGGCGCTGACGCTGGCCTTTGTCGCGGAGACGGTGAGCAAGGAACGGACCGGCAGCGCCATGGGCCTGCTGGGCGCCATGTCGGCGATCGGCACGACGCTCGGCCCGTCGCTCGGCGGCCTGCTGATCGCCGGCCTCGGGTGGCGCGCGATTTTCCTGGTCAATGTCCCGCTGGGCCTCCTGACCTTCGCCCTCGCCTGGCGTGCCTTGCCAGCCGGCAACAAGAACGCGCAGGCCGCTCAAGGCAAGTTCGACGCGATGGGCACTGTCCTGTTGGCGCTGACGCTGGCCGCCTATGCATTGGCCATGACGCTTGGCCAGGGCCATTTCGGTGCACTCAACATCGGCCTGCTGGCCGCCACCGCTCTCGGCATCGGTCTATTCGCCATAGCCCAGAAGCGGGTGAAGAACCCCCTGGTCCAACTCGCCAGCTTCCGGGATCCGCGGCTCAGCGCCAGCCTGGTCATGAGCCTCATCGTCGCCACGGTGATGATGGCGACCCTGGTGGTCGCTCCGTTCTATCTGTCGCGTGGATTGGCACTCGATGCCGCGATGGTCGGCGTGGTGCTTTCGACCGGGCCGCTTGTCTCGACCCTGTCGGCACTGTTGGCCGGACGGCTCTCCGATCGCTTCGGAGCCCGCCGGATGATGGTCGCCGGGCTCACCAGCCTCGCCACGGGCACATTCCTGCTGTCGCTCGCCATGACGAAACTCGGCATTGCCAGCTATGTCGTTCCCATCACTGTCACCTGCTTCGGCTACGCCCTGTTCCAGACGTCCAATAATGCGGCCGTCATGAGCGGTGTCGGCGCCGGCGAGCGCGGCGTCATTTCAGGCCTGCTCAATTTGTCGCGCAATCTCGGCCTCGTCACCGGCGCGTCCCTGATGGGCGCCATCTTCGCGGTTGCATCCAACGGCGCTCGCCAAGGAACAGGACAGGATGTTCTGAGCGCCGCCGCGGCCGCCCGAGGCATGCAGGTCACCTTTGAGACGGCAACGGCCCTGGCGCTGGCAGCACTGCTGCTCGCGCTGTTCTCGCTGCGCTTTGCTGGCCGTACCCAGCCCGGGATTGCCTGACCCGGTTTGGACGTTCGCCGGTACTGCCTAAGGTTGCCGGGCCGATCCCGGCCTGCTACTGAACGGCGCGCAGGCGGATGCCTGCAACGTCAATTTGGGGCAGCGGTATGGGAACCGGCGGCGGGCTTGGACGAACGCTCAGGCCCCTGCCCGTTTGCGGCGCTCGTAGAGCATGACCAGCGTTTCGGCCGTCAGCGCCGGCTTTTCCTCGCCTTCGATCTCGACCGTATTGGCTGCCTTCATCAGATACTGGCCGGGCCCCCTGTCTTCCATGGAAAGCAGGACGGTGCGCAGCCTGATGCGGGCGCCGACCCTGACCGGCGCCAGGAAACGCACCTTGTCGAAGCCATAGTTGAAGGCGGCCTGGGTGTTTTCCGGCACTATGCCCATGCCGAGCGCCAACGCGCCGATGATCGACAATGTCAGATAGCCGTGCGCGATCGTGGTGCGGAACGGGCTTTGCCGCCGTGCGCGCTCAGGGTCGACATGGATCCATTGGTGGTCGCCGGTGCATTCGGCGAACTGGTTGATACGGTCCTGATCGACCGTGGTCCATTCCGAGACGCCGAGTTCCTGCCCGGACATCGTTCTCAACTGCTCATAGGTCGGCGGCGTTTTAGGCCGTACTTCGTTCATTCCTGCTTTCCCGATCGCTTGCCGTGCCTCCGGACCACGAACGGATGGCCCCTGTCAATTCACCCCTTGTGAATCGGTTCCGTCGAATTGCGGCTGAACCGTGCCATGCCTTGCCGCGCAATGGCAGGCCGAATTCGGATTTTCGGACCTTCCAGGGGCGCCGACGCTTACAACGTGGCGCGGATGCAACTATGCGCAGGGTTGCGAAATCGCAAACCGGCATGTCCCGCCGAAGACGAAACGACAGGACGCGGAAGCCTATTTCTGCCCGTAGCCGGCGCGGATTTCCTCCATCGCCTCCTTGATGCGCGCGCGCAGGATTTCGATTGATTCGGTTCCGGATTTGCGAGCCAGTTCAGCCACTTCACCGGCATTCTTGAGCGCGGCCTCGAAGGATTTCCTGGCGAACTCCGTCTGCTTGGCCATCAGGTCCTGCGGGTTGCCCGGCGCCCGGTAGCTCTGCGCCATGTCGGCAATTTCACGCAGCGTGTCCTGCAGCATTTCGCGCTGCCTCGACAACAGCGAGGTCGCGCCATCGGCACCGGCTCGCGCCGATCTCTCCAAGGCTTCGAGGTTCTTGCGGTGATGGGCAAGGATCGCCTCGACATCGACATTGGGCACCTTCAGGTCGCGGCCGAACCTGCCGAACATATCCATGAAGGAATCGGATTCCGGTAGCTTGGCCATGCTGTCTTCTCCCTTTGCCGCGGATGCGGGTACCCTCGCAGGGAGCATAGCACCCGGCTGCCGCCTGTCCATTTCGAAGACGGGCCTGACGATCGAGGCGCATCAATTGACCGGGAGCAGCAGCTCGACCGTATAGAGCACGATACCCGCCAGCCCGCCGATGATCATGCCGTTGAAGCGGATATATTGCAGGTCCCGGCCAATGTTCATCTCGATCAGCCGCGTCAGTTGCGCCAGATCCCAGCGCTTGACCTGATCGGCGATGAATATCGACACGCCGCTCTTCTGGCTTTCGACGAAGGAGGCCAGCGCCACGACGAACCCCTGGTTCATGTCGGCCCGGATCTGCGCATCGCCGGCGAGATGGCGGCCGACCTCGACGAACATGTTGGCGAGATGCGCGCGGATCACCGAATTCGGCGCCTTGGCATCCTGCTCGATAAACAGGCTGAGGCTCTCCCACATGTCACCGGCCAGCGCCCTGACTTCGGGTCGAGCGAGGAAATCGTGCTTCATCTTCTCGGCACGCTTTGCATATTGCTTGGACGTCCGCAGCCGTTCGACGAAGCCTTGCGCGAAACGATCGAACTCGGCGCGCATCGGATGGTCGGGATCGGCCCGCACCTCGTCAAGCAAGGAGCCCGCCGAGGCGACGATCTTCTTCAGGAGATAGGCGTCGGCGCGGAACAGGTTGAACAGCGACGGCAACTCCTCGCGGATCTTCTCGCGCATCGTCGCCAGGGCCTGTTCGTCGTTGAGGAAGCGGCCGACCACCTTGATGAACTCGTCGAACAGTCTTTGATGACGGCGGTCGTCGGTCAGCGCCGACAGCAGTTCCGCCGCCAGCGGCGCCAGCGGCACTTTTTCGATCTGCTCGAGCATGCGGCTGGTGACGAAGCCGCGCAGACCGGACTGCTCGACGGCGGCGAGTGTCTGCGGCACCAGCCGCACGACGAAGCGCGACAGGCCGGCGGCGCGTTCGGCATCGGTCAGCCAGTCGGCGACAAGTGCCGCAAAATCGACCTCGGCAAGCTTTTCCCGCACCGGTTCCGGCGCCAGGAAGTTGGCCTCGATGAAGCGGCCGAGATTGTCGGCGATGCGGTTCTGGTTTTCCGGGATGATGGCGGTGTGCGGGATCGGCAATCCGAGCGGCCGCCTGAACAGCGCCACCACCGCGTACCAGTCGGCAAGGCCGCCAATGGTCGCCGCCTCGGCGAAGGCAGCGACAAACCCCAGCCATGGATGGGAGTTCTCGAACGACTTGGCCAAGGCGAACACCAGCACGCAAAGCGCCAGCGCGGCCGTGGCGATGAATTTGGTGCGACGCAACGCCGAGAGCTTGGCGGTCGCGTCAGTATCGAAACGGGCGGGCGCCAGGGACGAAGCCGATTGGGACATGGATGAACTGCTCCTTGTCGATCTCTGGTCGACCTCTTGTCGATCTCTGGTCGATCTCGGCCCTATCTAGGGTTTCATCAGCCGGAATGCCCGTAGCGGCCGGTTTTCCTCCCGTTTTGCCGGGGCTGCGCACATAAAGTTGACGAGAATATTCATCTATGACGTCCGGCTAGTCTGGAATTGTTCCAAGGTATAGGCCATATTCGGGTCAAGGCCAGCGCGGCGAATTCCGAAACTCCGGGACCAGAACCGTGGCGGCCAAGTTTCAGGAATCAGGCGTGGTTGAACCGCGCCGGCGCCTAGTGAGGACGAAATGCGGCTTACACGCCAGACCAATTATGCCATGCGCATCTTGATGTATTGCGCCGCCAACAATGACCGGTTGAGCCGCATTCCCGAAATCGCGACCGCCTATTCGGTGTCGGAACTATTCCTGTTCAAGATCCTGCAGCCGTTGGTTGAGAATGGACTGGTCGAGACGGTGCGCGGCAGGAATGGCGGCGTCCGGCTTGGCCGCGCCGCCGAGGCGATCAGCCTCTTCGACGTCGTGCGCGTTACCGAGGAAAGCTTCGCCATGGCCGAATGCTTTGAGAACGATGCCGCCGAATGCCCGCTGGTTGACAGCTGCGCGCTGAATTCAGCGCTGCGCGAGGCCCTCAACGCCTTCTTCGCGGTGCTCGCCCGCTACACCGTCGCCGATATGGTGGCGGCAAGGCCGAATGTGCGCAACCTGCTCGGCATCGACATGCTGGAGCGCCGCGCCCCGGCCGCCTGAGCAAGTCTGCCCAAGTCTGGGTGGGTCTGTTGAGATTCAGGTCAGGCCTCACCTGAATATCAACAGACCGCGGATTGCGGCAACACGAACGTCATATTGCCGGCCGGCAGCACACCAACCCTGAGCCGGCAATCGAACACTTTTTCGATTAGCTCATCACTCAGCACATCCTGTGGCGAACCGGTGGCCACGAGCCGACCACGATGCATGACGAAGATCCGGTCGGCATACATGGCCGTCAGATTGAGGTCGTGCAGAATGGCGACCACGCCGCCGCCCCTTTTGGCGAAGTCGCGGGCGATGTTCATGATGATCAGCTGATGCTTGATGTCGAGGCTGGAAACCGGCTCGTCGAGAAAGAGATAGCGCGGCTTGCCGTCGAGCACCGGCGCCCAGACCTGGCACAGCACGCGCGCCAGCTGGACGCGCTGCTGCTCGCCGCCCGAAAGCGCCTGATAGAAACGCCCGGCAAAACCGTCGAGGTCGACACGCGCCAGCGCCCGCTCCGGCAGCCGCGCGTCCTCGCCCGGCAAGGCACCCGAGCGCCCGCCGACAAGGCCGAGCTTGACCACCTCGCGCACCGTGAACGGGAAGGACAGCGTCGTCGCCTGCGGCAGCACCGCACGACGCACCGCACTCTCGGCCGGCTTCATCGACGAAAGGTTTCGGCCGTTGACAGCGACGCGCCCGGTATAGGCGAGCTCGCCCGACAACGCCTTCAGGAAGGTCGTCTTGCCCGAACCGTTGGGGCCGACGATCGCCGCTATTTCGCCGGGCCGCGCGTCGAAATCGACACCACTGATTATGCGCTTGCCGGCGATATCAACGGAAACATCCCTTGCCTCAATCATCAAAGCCTCACAGGTCCCAAGTCTCGCCGAACTCACGTCTCACAGATCGATCACGCCGCGCTTGCGCAACAGGATCCACAGGAAGAACGGCGCGCCCGCGATCG
Organism: Mesorhizobium sp. B2-4-19; assembly: GCF_006441315.1. Lineage (NCBI taxonomy): Bacteria > Pseudomonadati > Pseudomonadota > Alphaproteobacteria > Hyphomicrobiales > Phyllobacteriaceae > Mesorhizobium > Mesorhizobium sp. B2-4-19. Next base: position 188,126 of record NZ_VFUV01000009.1, read on the forward strand.
CGGTGACGATGCCGATCGGCAATTCGGCCGGCGCCACGATGGTGCGCGCAACGGCATCGGCCAACAGCAGCAGCGAGGCGCCAAGCAGCGCCGAAGCCGGCAAGAGATAGCGGTTGTCCGGACCGATCAGCAGGCGCAGCAGATGCGGCACGACGATGCCGACGAAGCCGATGCCGCCACTGACCGCGACGGAGGCGCCGACCGCAGCCGACACGCCGAGGATCGCCGTGTATTTCAGCCGCTGCACCGGTATGCCGAGATGGCCGGCGGTCGCCTCGCCCAGCGCCAGCGCGTTGAGGCCGCGCGCCAGGAAAGGCATCGCCGCCAGCGCCAGTATGATAACCGGTCCGACGGAACTGATCTTCGCCCATGTCGCGCCACCAAGCGATCCGAGTGACCAGAACGTCAGGTCGCGCAGCTGGCGATCGTCGGCCATGAAGATGAGGATGCCGGTCAGCGCCATGGCAAGAGCTGCCAGCGCGATGCCGGCGAGCAGCATGGTGGCGACCGAGGTTTGGCCACGTCGCGTGGCGACCTGATAAAGCACCAAGGTCGAGGCAAGGCCACCGAAGAAGGCCGCCAGCGGCAGCGCGAGCGTGCCGAGCAAGGTCGTCAACGGCGCCAGCACCGTGGTGCCAAGCACGATGATGGCCACCGCGCCGAGACTGGAGCCGGCGGAAACGCCGATCAGGCCGGGGTCGGCCAGCGGATTGCGGAACAGGCCCTGCATGACAGCGCCCGAGACCGCGAGCGCCGCGCCGACCAGCATGCCGAGGATGATGCGCGGCAAACGGATGTCGTAGATGATCAGGCCGTCACGGGCGCTCAGCGCCGCATCGCGCGGAATGGCACCAAGCAGCCAGTCCTTGAGGACGCTGACAGCCGAAGCATCCGATGCCCCTGACGTGAGCGACAAAAGCATGGCGGCCGCGAGCCCGAGGCACAGCAACAGGATGACGATGCGGGCGCGGCCCGAGCGGTCGCCCTGGGATGCATTCGCCATCATCTTCACCGGGCCGGCGATCGATTGATCGACCATGATCCGCCCGCTCAGTCCGTGACCTGCGCGCCATAGAGCGAGACGGCGAGGTCGTGAATGGCGTCGGCGGTGCGCGGCCCGAAACCGAGCAGATAGCCGCCATCGATGCGGATCAGCTTGCGCGCGGTTCCGGCCGGCGTCGAGGCGATCGACGGGTTGCCGAACAATTCGTCATCCGGCACCGGTGGCCCGGCATTGCTCATCATCAGGATCACGTCAGGCCCGGCGGTGATGATTGCCTCGTCGGACATCTGCTTGTAGCCGGAGAAACCGCCAACGGCGTTGACCCCGCCCGCCAGCTTGACCATGCCGTCAGCCGCGGTTTCGCTGCCGGCCGCCAGGATCTTGCCGCCCTGTATCGACAGCACGAACAGGATGCGCTTGCGCTCCTTGATCGAGGCCGTCTGTTTTTCGGCGGCCGTCAGCTTGGCATCGAGCTCCTTGGCCAGAACCTCTGCCTTGGCATCGACGCCAAGCGCCTTGCCGACGATGCGGACCTTCTCGAGGATGCCGTCGCGGCTATAATGTTCGGGCACTTCGATGAAGGGGATGCTGGTTTTCTTCAGCACATCGACGGCTTCCTTGGGGCCGCTGCCGTGCAGCGCCAGGATGCCGGTCGGATTGACCGACAAAACACCTTCCGGCGACAGGGCGCGCATATAGCCGACATCGGGCAAAGCAAGCGCCGCTTTCGGATAATTGCTGGTGGAATCGCGCGCCACCAGGTGTTTCTCCTCGCCAAGCGCATAGACGATTTCGGTGATCGAACCACCTATGGCGGCGATCTTCGACGGATCGGAGAAGACCGAGACGTCCTCGGTGGCGCCGGCCGGCTGCACCGCGGCAAGAGAAAGGCCGACGATTGGGGCAAATATCGATCGGCGCATGGCCGGCAGAGTCGGGAAAAACCGCATCACACTGTTCCTCACGCTGCCGTCGGGCTTGGAACGCGCGGCAGGTTCTCAGCCAGGAACCGCCAATCGTCGCGCTCGCTTTCGCCCTCATGGCGCTTGCCGAAGAACTGGATGATCATCTCGCCATCGGCGGCATAGACCTCGAGCGAGGTGACATGGCCATCCTTGGTCGGCTTGCGCACCGCCCAGACTTCATGGATGTGGTCGGTGCGCAGATGCAGGTGGAAGGTCTCGTCGAGAACGTTGATCCACGGTCCCATCGGCTTGATCGACTTGACCGGTCCGGAATGGATCTGGATGCAGCCGCGGTTTCCGACGAAGCACATGATCGGCATCTCGCCTTCGGCGGCATGATGAAACATGGCGCGGACCGCGTCATTGTCGAGCAGCCAGGCATAGTCTGTTCCGACCATGCGCACCGCCTGACGGCGGCTGAGCTTGAGCGTTTTCAGCATGCCGAAGAACTGGTGCACGTCGGTCAGCCGGCTCCAGCGGTCGCGCAGATCGTTGGGGTTGGCGCTGGATGCCCCGGCCTCGCTCTGATCGTCGGAGATTGGCCCTGAAATATCGGCCGTCGGTTCCTGGTTGGGCGATTCCAGCGAGGCGACCAGCTTCTGGTAGGCATAGAGGCTCGAGGCCGGCCGCAGATGCACCTTGTGCACCGCCTCGCCCGCCGCGTCGAAGAACTGCAGGCTGCGGCGGATCTCGTCGCCGTCGCGCTTTTCCACGGCAAAGCCATGCACCCAGACCTTCGGGAAGATGCGCAGGTCGATGTTCTCGCCAAGCACCATGGCATTGTGGTTGCCTGTGACGACCTTGTCATAGACGCCGATCTTTTCGTGCACGGCGCTTTCGTTGCGGGTCAGCGCCATCACCTCGCCGACCGCCTCGAGACCGGTCAAGAGCTCGTTGACGCGCGGTTCGATGCGAACGACGCCATCGCCGCAATGCGCGGCGACCAACTCGGCTTCCGAAATGCCGAGTTGGTCGGCCAGGTCACGCTCGCGCGTTTTCAGATTTTCTGTCCGTGCCCGCCGGATTTCGTGCGGGGCGGGTTTTACGCGCTGGTCCATGTCTCGTCCCTACCGCCTAGAGCAATTCCAGGAAAAGTGTGAAACGGTTTTCCGTCCGGAATTGCGTTGAAACAAAGAGATAGAGTGGTTCGGCGTTTCCGTGAAACGGTGAACCGCTCTTGCCTTACTTGTTGAGAATGAGCTTGCCCTGCCGGGTGATCTTCAGCCGGTAGAGCGCGCCGTGATGCTCGATGCCGATCTCGTGCTCGCCCTGGAACAGCGTGTTGCTGGAGAGCGTTCGCACCGCCAGCGGGATCCGATCGAAGCGGGCGGAGGCATCATCGGAATGGCGGACGCGATAGCGAAACTCGTTGGGATTGTGCGTGTTCATCTGGGTCGATCCCTTTCCTGTGCCGGGCATCTGGCTAGGCGTTGTGAAATTGCCGATTCATTTCTTGACTTGAATAATCATGTTTATTAGTCAGTGCAATACCGGAGTAAACGAGTCAACATTTAAGACGCCCGGACACGATGAAAAATGCCAGCAAGCCCCGGGCCAGCCAGCATGAAACCTGGAATCTGGAGTTGGGGCATGGGGTTTTTGAACTGGGAATTGCGCGGCTGGTCGACGGCAAACGGTGTGGCGGCTTTGTTGGCGAGCGTGGCAGCGATCGCCCTGTCGGCGCCATCGGCGCATGCCCAACAGGCAACGCAGTCGGCAGGCGAGCAGACGGATCAGTCGAAGCAGGCTGACCAGGAAAAAGCCGCCCCCGCGGGCGCAACGCTGCTCGACAAGATTTTGGTTATCAGCCGTACCGGCGAAACGGCTATCGAATCACTGGCCTCGGCCAGCCACGTCGACCAGGAGCAACTCGCCCGTCGCATGGCGACGACGCCGAACGAGATGCTGTTGGGTGTGCCCGGTGTCGCGACACAGGCCGACGCCAGGCGCGTCAGCACCAGCATCAACATTCGCGGCCTGCAGGATTTCGGCCGCGTCGCGGTCATTGTGGACGGCGCGCGCCAGGATTTCCAGCGTTCGGACCATGGCACCCAGTCGACCTTTTACATCGACCCCGAGCTCGTCAAATCCGTCGATGTGATCCGCGGTCCGGTCGCCAACACCTATGGTTCGGGCGCCATCGGCGGCGTCGTCTTCTTCGACACCAAGGACGCGGCGGACTTCCTCAAGCCGGAGGAAACATGGGGCGCTTCGGTAACCGGACGCTATGAGAGCAACGGCAAGGGCTGGACCACCAGCGCCACCGGCGCCTACCGTTTCAACGAGAACTGGGACGCGCTCGGCAACATCATCTACCGCAACTACGGCAACTACAAGGATGGCGACGGCGACACCGTCAACGGCACCGGCTTCGACGTCCTGAGCGGCCTGCTCAAGACCAGCATACGGCCGACGGAGAACAGCGAGTTGAAGCTGGGCTGGGTCGGCTCAAGCGACAGCTGGGACGAAACCAGCGGCGGCGTGCCGGTCAACGATGTCGACCTGAAGTCGAACACTTTCACCGCCCGTTACAACATCACGGATGAGGACAAGAGCTGGCTCGATCTCCACATCAACACCTCCTACAACAAGACCAATCTCGACCTGACCAGCCTTGTTCCGCAAAAACGGTTTGATCCCGTAACGGGTCTTCCCACCGTCCTGCCGGCGGGGTCGCAATCGACTTTCGGCGTCGACACCACGGGTGTCGACATCTGGAACACATCGCGCTTCGAAACAGGCGGGATCGCCCACGAATTGACCTATGGCGGCGACTGGGTCGGCGACAATGTGAAGACCGGCGGTACGGCCGGCGGCGACAGTTTCTACACGCCTTCGGGCAAGCGCAACGTGTCTGGCGCCTATGTCCAGGACAAGCTCACCTGGGACTGGCTCGAGGTCATCGCCGGGCTGCGCTACGACAATTACAGCCTCAAGGACAGCACGCGCGAGACATCGGGCGACCGGCTGTCGCCGCGCATCACCGTCGGCGTCTCGCCGTTCGAAAGCGCCAGCCTTGCGGGCCTGCAATTCTACGGCACCTACGCCGAAGGCTATCGCTCGCCGTCGCTGACGGAAACGCTGATCAGCGGCAACCATCCGGCGGGCGTCACCTTCCCGTTCCTGCCCAATCCCAATCTGCGGCCCGAGACCGGCAAGACGACGGAATTCGGCGTCAACTACAAGCAGAACGACATCTTCGAATCCGGCGACGCGCTTCGCGTCAAGGCGGCCTACTTCCACAACAATGTCGACGATTATATCGATGGCGTGACCCTTTCGCCGTTCGCTCCAGGCAGCGGCTGCCCGTTCGGGCCCGGCATTCCGATCTGCTTCCAGTATCAGAATTTCGCCCAGGCCAAGATCGACGGCTTTGAACTGGAAGGCGTTTACGAAGCCGGCTGGGGCTATGCCGGGCTTTCGGCCTCGATCACCAATGGCCACACCATTTCCTACAAGGGTGTAGAAGCCGATCTCGCCACCATCCCCTCCTCGCAGGTCACCGCCCAGCTCGGGCTGCGCTTCCTCGAGGACAAGCTGACCGTTGGTAGTGAGGTTCAGTACAACGGCAAACCAAAGGGCAACGCGGTGGCCGAGGACTATACACTGGTCAATGCTTTCGCCAGCTATCAGGCGACCGACAATCTGAAAGTCGATTTCCGCGCCGACAATCTGTTCGACGTCAAATACGCCAACCCATTGAATGGCAGCACGACGGTTGCGGTTTATGAGCCGGGCATAACGCTGAAACTGGCGGCAACCATGCGGTTTGGAGGCTGATGGCATGACGGGCTTGATGACATCGCTTCGTCTGCTGACCTCGACGCTGGCGATGTCGCTTGCGATGGTTCCGGCGCGGGCGGAAGGGTCCGCGCCGGTCCCCGCGCTGATCCTGGAGCTCAATGCCGCGCAGCCTTCCGACAAGGGCTGCCGGCGACCTTCCTGGTCAACAACAATCTCGGTGCCGACCTCGCCAAGACGGCGTTCGAGATCGCGCTGTTCAATGAGGCGGGCGTCGTCGACCGGCTGACCGTGCTCGATTTCAAGGACCTGCCGGCTGGCAAGACCAAGGTGACGCGCTTTGATCTCGCCGGCACCGACTGCACCAAGGTCAGCCGCGTGCTGATCAACAGCGCGACCGAATGCGCAGGCGCCGGCGTCGAACCGGCTGCCTGCATGCGCAAGCTGAAGACGGACACCAAGACCGGCATCGCTTTCGGCGTCTGAGAACGGCGTTGGGACTGCATCCCGCATTCACGCGAGACACCATGGCCTGGCTGCCGGCTGGCCATGGATCAGCGATCTTGATTTGACTTTTGCCCGCCGGCCGCTGCAATTTCCGGCCCGCGAGATGCAGGAAATCAACCCCCTCCCCGAGGCTGGCAACGAGCTGGCGATAGCGCCGGCAGAGCCGCTTGCAGTCGCGCGGCCGGTGGCCGGATGGCCCGTTGCCATTGTCGTCTCCGGCCTGCTTCACGCCGCTGTCGCGGCATTCTTTCTGATCTCGCCCGCCGGCACATTCGATTTCGCGAATACGGAGCAACCGGAAGGCAGCGATCACACAGGCGACAAGGTGGCTGGCAGCGCCCTGGACAAGGATCCAGCGGCGATCGATGTCACGCTGGAGCCGAAACCGCAGCCGACCAAGCCGGAGCCGTCGGTCAGACCGGTGCCGCCGACAAACCCTCGCAGCCTGAGCAGCAAACCGTGAAGCGAACTTCTCAGCCCACACAGGAACCAGCCAAGCCGCTTCCCAAACCTTTGCCGGAAGTTATCAAACAGCCAGCAGCCACGCCGGACATACTGGTGGCGGCGACCCCGCGCCGTGACAACCAGAGTGTGGCCGCCAGGACCGAAACACCGGCACAGCCGAGCGTCCAGGCCGAGAGCGCCGAGATGCCTGTCGCCGTTCCGAACCAGCCGCCGATCCCCAGCGCCAGGCCGACTCCGGCCGCCGCTCCTTCAAAAGCAGCAGACGAGAAGCGCGGCACGGCAGACGGCCAGGACCGGCTGGCGCAGGCCGCCAGCAAGGGCAAAAGGCAGAACGAGGCAGGCTCCACCGCTGAATCCAGCTACCGAAGCGACGTCATCAGCAAACTTGGCCGCGTGTATCGAGCAGTGCCGCCTTCGTTGCAAGCGACGGCGCGCACCAACACCGTTGTCACCTTCGTCATCGGCAGGCAGGGCAACATAGACGAGCTGCGTGTCGTCGAAAGCTCGGGCTCGGCAACTTTCGACCAGATCGTGCTTGGTTTCGTTCGCAAGGCGGCCCCTTTCCCTCCGATGCCGCCAAAGGTTGGCAACAGTCTGGAATTCACCGGCGCGATCGGTCCGTTCTGAGAGCCATGCCTCGCCGCATCCTTCAATTGCAGCAGTCGAGCAATTCAGAAAGGAACGCCATGTACATGCAGAACGACTCGGAAGCCGATTTCGAATCGGTGTGGAAGAACCGCGATTCCAGCCTTGCCGAGATGAAGGGTTTTCGGGAATTCCATCTGCTGCGCGGCCCGGTCAGCGCGACCGAAGGCTGTTTGCCTCGCACACGGGTGTGGGCGCGCCAAGACGATTTCGTCGCCTGGACCAAGTCGGAGAATTTTCGCGCCGCGCACAGGAATTCGGCACGACGAAGGTCCTCGGCCATCCGCAGTTCGAGGGCTTTTTGGTCGTCGAAGGCGCCTGAGAATGGGCTGAACTAGGCCGCGGCAAGCAGGCTGGCATTGCCGCCCGCGGCCGTGGTGTCGACGCAGACCGCGCGCTCATGCGCATAGGCGGCCGGGTTGAGCACCTCGCTGACCAGCGGCACGATCGGACCCGTTCTGTCGGCGATGACCTTGCGCACGATGCGCGCCGCCTCCGCTGTGCCTGAGAAAGCGACGACATCGACGCGCAGCGAACGCGCTTCGACCGGATCGGGGCGGCCATCTATTGCCGCCAGCGGCAAGCCCTTGCCGGTCAACGCCGAGAGCGCGGCCGGCGCCCCAGGCGCCACGGCCAGCACCGCATTGCCGGCGGCGAGCGCCTGGATCGTCTGGGCCAGCAGCGTGTCGGCATCCGGACCCAGGCACAGCACCCGCCCGCGCGGCGACAGCGACAGCGTGTTGGCCTCGCCCGTCGGTCCGGGCAGGTCGACCTGGCCGAAATCGATGCCAGCGGCGGCGCCGATGGCGGCAGCGCCCTTGCCGCGCAGATGCTTCCTCAGGATGGCGATCCGGTCCGGGCGCGTCGACCAGCCGCCGAGGGTCGGATCGGGCAGATTGTCGGCCAGTTCGGTCGCCGTCACCTTATGGCCATCGCCAACTTCCGTGCCGGCTTCCGGCCCCTTGCGGAAGCGGCGCAGATAATGCGGGCCGCCAGCCTTCGGACCGGTGCCGGAAAGCCCCTCGCCGCCAAAAGGCTGTGATCCGACGACGGCGCCGATCTGGTTGCGGTTGACATAGATGTTGCCGGCGTGGATGCCGTCGACGAAATGCTGGGCGCGACCTTCGATGCGGGTGTGCAGGCCGAAGGTCAGGCCATAGCCCTTGCGGTTGATGGCGGCGATGACAGCATCGATCTCATCGGCGTCGAAGCTGGCGACGTGCAGCACCGGCCCGAACACCTCACGGTCCATCTCCTCGATGCCCTTGACCCGGAAGACATGCGGCGCGACGAAGCGCCCGTCCTTCGGCGCCTCGAGCTTGGCGATCAGCCGGCCCTCGAGGCCCTTCTTGACGCAATAGTCGCGGATCGCACCTTGCGCCTCATCGTCGATCACCGGACCGACATCTGTCGAAATCCGCCAGGGATCACCGATGTTGAGCGCCTCCATGGCGCCTTTCAGCATCTCCAGCATCTTCTTCTCGACGTCCTTCTGCACGTAGAGCACGCGCAGCGCCGAACAGCGCTGGCCGGCACTCTGGAAGGCCGAGGCCAGTATGTCGCGCACCGCCTGCTCGGGCAGCGCGGTGGAATCGACGATCATGGCGTTCAAACCGCCGGTCTCGGCGATCAGCATGGCGTCGGGAGCCGCGGTCTCGGCGAGCTGTTTTTCGATCAGCTTGGCGACCTCGGTCGAGCCGGTGAAGCAGACGCCGGCAATGCGCGGATCGGCGGTCAGCGGCGCGCCCACCGATGAACCATCACCCGGCAGCAGCTGGATGATGTCTTCCGGCACGCCGGCTTCGCGCAGCAATTCGACGGCACGGAAAGCAATCAGCGGCGTCTGTTCGGCCGGCTTGGCGATGACCGAATTGCCGGTAACCAGTGCTGCCGCGATCTGGCCGGTGAAGATCGCCAGCGGAAAATTCCACGGCGAAATGCAGACGATGGCGCCACGCGCCTGCGTGCCCGCCTCGGCGTTGGCCGCCTCGGCGGCATAGTAGCGCAGGAAATCGACGGCTTCGCGCACTTCCGCCACGCCGTCGGCCAGCGATTTGCCGGCCTCGCGGGTGGCAAGCGCGAAGAACTCGACCGCATTGGCCTCATAGAGGTCGGCGGCGCGGTTGAGGATGGCGGCGCGTTCGGCAACGGGGCGCTTTGCCCAGGCTGGCTGCGCTTCCACAGCAATGCGCACGGCGATCGTGACCTGCTTGGCAGCGGCCTCGTGGACCGTTCCGACCACTTCATCGGGCTTGGCCGGATTGACGACCGGACGTGGCTTGCCATAGCCGGCAGCCCGCGTGATCGGCTTGGCGTGCCATCGGTCCGGCCCGGCGAACGCCGCCCTGGCTTTGTCGATGGCCGCCAGCGTCACCGTGTCTGTGATGTCGAATCCCCTGGAATTGCGGCGGCCCGCGCCAAAAATCTGTGATGGCCTGGCAATCGCCGGATTGGCGGCAGGGCCTTGGCTTTCGACCGTTTCGAGCGGATCGCGCGCGATGTCTTCCGGCTCGACATCCTCGTCGGTCAGTTGGTGCACGAAGGAGGAGTTGGCGCCGTTCTCAAGCAGCCGGCGGACCAGATAGGCCAGCAAGTCCGAATGCGCGCCGACCGGCGCATAGATGCGGCAGCGCGTGCCTTCGGCCTGGCGCACGGTCTCGTGCAGGGCCTCGCCCATGCCATGCAGGCGCTGGAATTCGAAGGAATCGCGGTTCGTGGCCATCGACAGGATGGCGGCGACGGTGTGGGCGTTGTGGGTGGCGAATTGCGGATAGATGCGGTCGGTCATACCAAGCAGTTTCTTCGCGCAAGCCATGTAGGAGACGTCGGTGTTGGCCTTGCGGGTGAAGACGGGATAGCCGGCCAGTCCGAGCGTCTGCGCCCGCTTGATCTCGGTGTCCCAATAGGCGCCCTTGACCAGCCGGACCATGATGGTGCGGTCGTATTTCCTGGCCAGCGCGTAGAGCCAGTCGATGACGAAGGCCGCGCGCGGCCCATATGCTTGCACGACCACGCCAAAACCGTTCCAGCCGGCGAGTTCCGGCTCGGCCAGCACGCGCTCGATGACATCGAGCGACAGATCGAGGCGGTCGGCCTCCTCGGCGTCGATGTTGAGGCCCATGCGCGAATGTCTGGCCGCAAGCGCCAGCGAAAGCAGCCGCTCGGCCATGACAGGCAGCATCTCGTCCTTCTGCGCCACCTCGTAGCGTGGGTGCAGTGCCGAGAGCTTCACCGAAATGCCGTGGTTCTGCCTGATGTCAGGTCCGTTGGAACCGCCATCGAGCGAGGAAATCGCGTCGGCATAGGCCTTGTGGTAGCGCAGTGCGTCAGCCTCGGTGCGGGCCGCCTCGCCCAGCATGTCGAAGGAATAGAGGTAGCCCTTCTGTGTCATCGGCCGGCCGCGCTTGACGGCTTCCGCGATGGTGCGGCCGAGCACGAACTGTTCGCCCATCTCGCGCATGGCGGCGGCCACCGCCTTGCGAATGACCGGCTCGCCCAGCCTGCGCACCATGGAGCGCAGCGTGCCTTCGATGCCGGCCTCGCCCTCGTCCAGCACGCGGCCGGTCAGCATCAGCGCCCAGGTCGAGGCGTTGACGAAGATCGAGCTTGAGCCGCCGGAATGGGCGGACCAGTCATGCGGCGCGATCTTGTCGGCGATCAGATCGTCCATCGTCTCGGTGTCGGGCACGCGCAGCAGCGCCTCGGCCAGGCACATCAGCGCCACGCCTTCCTTGGTGGAGAGGCCATAGGCGGAGAGGAAAACTTCCATCAGCCGGGGATCGGACGAGCCGCGCACCGCCCGCACCAGATCGGCCGCTCGCGCCGAGATCGTATCGCGATCCGCAGCCGAAAGCCCTGTCGCCTCGGCCAATCGCTTCACGGCCTCGTCTTCGTCGGGAAGATAGTTGGCGCGGATCTGCTGGCGGAAGGTGTCGAGCGGCATGGCGGGTCCCGTGGAACGAACATCAGGGAGCGGGCCGGCGGTCACCGGGCCGAATGGCGCAAGCTAGCACAGGCGGGGACTCCAATCGGTCCAAAGAAATCGACAAGATAGTCCGATCGATCTATCATTCTATCGATCTTTCGGAATTTGGACTGTGATTTTGATGACAGAAGACCAATTGGACCGCATCGACCGGAACATCCTGTCGGCGCTGGCGAGCAATGGCCGGCTTTCCATGTCGGAACTCGCGGCCAAGGTCGGTCTTTCGAAGACGCCGGTGCAGGCGCGGGTCAAGCGGCTGGAGAAGGACGGTTTTATCAGGGGCTACCAGGCGATCATCGACCGTGAGCGCATGGGCGAAGGCCATGTCGCCTTCGTCCAGGTGAAATTGTCCGATACCCGTTCCGCCGCGCTCGACGCTTTCAATCGCTCGGTGCAGGCCGTGCCGGAGATCGAGCAGTGCCACATGATGGCGTCAAGCTTCGATTACCTGCTGAAGGTCCGCACCCGGGACATCGCCGCCTATCGCCGCGTGCTGGGCGAGCGCATCTCGGCGCTCCCCCACGTCGCCCAGACCTCGACCTTCGTGGCGATGGAGACGGTGAAGGATCGCTGACCATGATCCCGAAAAGCGGATGCCGGTTTTCGGTCAAACAAGAGCTTACTCCGACAGCGTCTTCAAAAACGCCACCAGCGCCGCGCGTTCGCGATCCGACAGCTGCAGCGGATGGATCTCGGTTGTCCCCCCCAAACTCGCCGCCGCCTTGGCGTAATGCGCCACCACCTCGTCGAGCGACGAAAACTGCCCGGCATGCATATAGGGCGGCCGCGTCGCCGCGCCGCGCAGCGACGGCGTTTTGTAGGCGCGCACCAATTCCGGCGCATCCTTGACCATGAAGCGCAGCTCGCCGCAGGCGCTGACGTCGCCGTCACGATAGGCGCCAAAACAGTTGAACGGATCGGCCTCGACCTGTGCCACCGCGTCGACGCGCCCGCGATCCGGCGGCAGGTCCGCGACGGGCTGCACGCCGGTGTTGTGAAAACCGTTGTCGGTGAAGCGCGGGCCATTGTGGCAGGTCACGCAATTGGCCTTGCCGATGAACAGTTTCAGCCCGAGGATTTCTTCCCGCGTGAAGACGGCATCGCCCTTTGGTTCGGCGCCGGTGGCAAGGTCCAGGGCAAACCGGTCGAAGCGCGTCTGCGCCGGCTCGATCGAGCGTTCGAAAGCCGCGATCGCCTTGCCGATATTGGCAAAGACGCGGTTGATGGCGTCGCGCTGCGCATCGCTCATCGCGTTCCAAGCAGCCCTTTCGGCATCGTTTCCGAGCGGACTGGCATTCAACGGAATGCCGGCGAAATCGGGCAGCGGTCCGAAAATGCGCTCATAGCGCTCGCCGAAGCGTGCCTTGATGTAGTGCGCGTAGGCAGTACGGTTTCCTGCTTGCTCCAGCGGGTTTTCCAGCGGCGTCAGCGCTTGCGCCCACAGGCTGTCGCGGCGGCCGTCCCAGAAGAACCACGGATCGCGCGCCACGCCGGCCAGCGGCATGGTGCGCCGGTTGGTGCGGCCGACGCCCACGGCTTGCGGCAAGTCGTCCTGGAACTGGCGGTCGATCTTGTGGCAGGTCGAGCATGACACCGTGCCATCGCGGCTCATGCCCAGATCGAAGAACAGCGTCGAGCCAAGGGCCGCGGCGGCCGGCACGTCGGCGAAGCGATTGGTGGTGTCGGGCTTCAGCGACGTCAGCGTGTTCAACGCCAGGGAGGTGATGGTCTTCTTCTCGGCGTCGGAAAAATCCGGCTTGCCGCAGCCGACGAGGATCACGGCGATCATCAGCGCCAGAAAGCAGAAAAGGCGCTTCATCGGCCGCTCACAGCACCACGTTGAACAGCACCGTATCGGAGCCGGCGCCGGACGAGATGGCGAACCGAAGTTGCCACCAGCCGCTCATGGTGAATTTCAGCCCCTCGATGCGGTAACGGCCATCGCCGAGGTAGTCGGTCACCTGGGGGCTGGTCGGCAGGCCGTGATTGTGTTGCGGCATGCCGCCGGAGATGGCGATCGCAGCTCGCTCCACCGAAGCCCCTGTCTTTGTTTTCAGCGTCAGCAGCCAGGATTCCAGTTCGCCCTGCCGCACCACGCCCCGTTCCGGTACGAAACTTGCCATGTAAAGCCCGTTGTCGGTTTTCTTCGTCCGCGAGACATCCGGGCCAGCAAGCTGCGCGCTTTGCGGCGCCGTTAGATAGACGACCGCAAGGACGCCGACCAGCAGAGCAGCCAGACCAAGACCCGCCAAAAGATAACGCCATATCGATGCCAAACCGGTTCCTCTTCTGCGGATAACGCTCGGCCGGGCGGATCGCGTCCCGCCAGCCTGTGGGAAAACGCTGTGGCGCAAAAAAGCCTGCTTGCCAAGCATGGCGCTGCCGCCGGCAAAAAGCTACAGCACCGAAATCAGTGGAGGATTGCAGATGGCGGGAAACGGCGTCGCCTCGATCGGCGAATGCATGCTCGAACTGTCGGGCCAGACCGGGCCGAACTGGCGCATGGGTTTTGCCGGCGACACGTTCAACACGCTATGGGCGCTGCACGCGTTGAGCGAGGACCGGCCGGCGACCTATGTCTCGGCCTTCGGCGACGACCCCTTTTCGCAAGGCCAGATCGGCTTCTTCGCCGAAAACGGCATCGGCATCGGTTCCAGTCCGATAATACCGGGCGCGCGGCCCGGCCTCTATGCGATCACCCTGACAGGTGCCGAGCGCTCCTTCACCTACTGGCGCGGCGACGCCGCCGCCCGGCAGCTTGCCTCGGATCCCGCCGCACTGTCGAAAAATCTTGAAAATCAGGCGCTTGTGTACTTTTCCGGAATCACTTTGGCAATTCTGGACGATGCCGCACGCAAAACACTGCTGGAAGCCGTGGCCAAGGCACGCGCCGCTGGCTCGCTGATCGCCTTCGATCCCAATTATCGGCCACGGCTTTGGCGCAGCCGCGAAAGCGCGCAGGCAGCGATCGTCGAGGCCCTCGGCGTCACCGACATCGCCCTGCCGACCTTCCCCGACGAGCAGATGCTGTTTGAGGATGCAACGCCGCTGGCGACCGCCGAGCGGCTCAGGCAATGGGTCGGCGAAGTCGTCGTCAAGAACGGCGAACAGCCGGCGCTGATTGCCGAGAGCGGAACATTGCATGACGTGCCGGCGATCCATGTCGCGGCCGCCGTCGACACCACCGGCGCCGGCGACTCCTTCAATGGCGGCTACCTCGCGGCGCGACTTGCCGGCCATGGCCCGCGCGAAGCGGCAAGCCGGGCGCATCGCGTCGCCGCCGCCGTGGTCCAGGTCCGCGGCGCCCTGGCGCCATTCGAGACGTTGCGGGCAGCGTTCGAAAACTAGCCGCCTGGAGACCTATGGAAGGCGGAAACGGTATTCCGTCACGTGGTGATAAATCGCACCCGGCCAGAGCGTTGCCTGCGGGAAATACGGCCGGTTCGGCGCATCCGGCCAGATTTGCGGCTCCAGGCAGAAGGCGGAAAAGGCCTTGTAGTCGCGGCCTTCCAGCCCCTTGCGCGGCGTCACATACTGACCGGTGTAGAGCTGAACGCCTGGCTCCGTGGTCCAGACCTCCATCTCGACGCCGGAGCTCGCCCCTTGCGTCCATGCCGCTTGCCGCAGCGGCCCGCGCGCCGAGGCGAGGCAGAAATTCTGGTCGTAGGGGAGCTGCTCGCCCTCGGTCTCCATGCGCAGCGGCCGCGCCTGGCGGAAATCGAAGGGCGTGCCGTCCACCGGCTTGACCACGCCGGTCGGGATCATGTCGCTGTCGACCGGCAGATAGGCACCGGCGTTCAGCATCATCCTGTGGTCGAGAATGTCACCGGCGCCGCCATCATCCAGGTTGAAATAGGAGTGCTGGGTGAGATTGCACAGCGTCGGCTCCTCGCAGGTCGCCGTCAGCTCGACGCTGAGCGTGCCGGGGATCTTCAGCCGGTAGGTGCAGGTGACGTCGAGCGCACCGGGAAATCCCATCGCGCCGTCGGGATCGTGCAGCGTCAGCGTGACGAAGTCCCGGCCGTGCAGCGAAACCGCCCACGGCCGATGCGAATAGCCCTGCGAGCCGCCATGCAGCGTATGCTTGCCGAGGAAATTTTGCTCGGTCTGGTAGCGGTTGCCACCGATGGTGAAGCGGCCGTCGCGGATGCGGTTGGCGTAGCGGCCGACCACCGCGCCGAAGAAGGCGTTGTCGGCTTCGTAGGCTTCCAGCGTGCTGTAGCCGAGCACCAGCGGCGCATCATGGCCGGTCAGCCGCAAATCCTGGATGATGGCGCCGAGCCCGATGATGTTGGCGGTGAGGCCGCCGCCCCTGATGGTGAAGCGGCGTACCGGCTCACCCGCCTGCGTCGTGCCGAAAACCTCGCCGTCCCTCATCGCCATGCCCGCAAACGTCAGTTGATCCAAAGGATTTCGGCTGGTTTTCTCGACCCAGGGCGGCGGGCCAGGCCCGCCGACTTCAGGGACAAGGTATCAGAGGCCGAGGCCGCCGATACAGACATATTTGGTATCGAGGTAATCCTCGATGCCCTGATGTCCGCCTTCCTTGCCGAGGCCCGATTCCTTGACGCCGCCGAACGGCGCCTCCGGCGTGGTGATGAGGCCTTCATTGACGCCGACCATGCCGTATTTCAGCCCCTCCATGACGCGGAAGGCGCGGCCGAGATCGCCGGTGTAGAAATAGCAGGCAAGGCCGAATTCGGTGTCGTTGGCGAGCGCTATTGCTTCCGCTTCGGTCTCGAACTTGAACACCGGAGCGACCGGCCCAAAAATCTCTTCCTTCATGAAGCGCATCTTGGGCGTCGCGTTGGCGATCACCGTCGGCTGGAAGAACGAACCGCCGAGCGCATGACGCTTGCCGCCGGCGACAATCTTGCCGCCCTTCGAGGTCGCGTCTGCGATCAGTTCCTCGACCTTCTCGACCGCCTTCTCGTCGATCAGCGGTCCCTGCTGCACGCCTTCCTCGAGGCCGGAACCGACCTTCAGCCCGTTGCTGGCTGCGGCCAGCTTCTCGACGAACTTGTCATAGACGCCGGCCTGAACGAGGAAGCGGTTGGTGCAGACGCAGGTCTGGCCGGAATTGCGGTATTTGGCGGTGATCGCGCCGGCGACGGCACGGTCGATATCGGCGTCGTCGAAGACGATGAACGGCGCGTTGCCGCCAAGCTCCATCGACACCTTCTTCACGGTGACCGACGACTTCTGGATGAGGAGCTTGCCGACTTCGGTCGATCCGGTGAAAGTGATCTTCGACACCAGCGGATTGGCACAGATCTCGTCGCCGATCTCGCTGGCCGAACCGGTCAGGATGTTGACGACGCCCTTGGGGAAGCCGACTTCCTCGGCAAGCGCGCCCCAGGCAAGACCCGAATAAGGCGTCTGCGAGGCCGGCTTGACGACGGCGGTGCAGCCGGCGGCGAGCGCGGGACCGAGCTTGCGGGCCAGCATCGAGGACGGGAAATTCCACGGTGTGATGGCGGCGATGACGCCGACCGGTTCCTTGGTCACCAGGATGCGACGGTCCGCCCATGGCGAAGGCACGACGTCGCCATAGGTGCGGCGGCCTTCCTCGGCGAACCACAGAATGTAGGCCGCGGCCGAACCGATCTCGCCCTTCGATTCGAACAGTGACTTGCCCTGCTCGATGGTCAAGAGCTCGGCCAGCACGTCCTGATTGTCCATCATCGCGTCATGCAGCTTGCGCAAGAGCTTCGAACGCTCGAGCGCGGTCGTCTTGCGCCAGGTCTTGAAGGCGGCGTCCGCGGCCTCGATGGCGCGGCGGGTCTCGGCCTTGCCTGATTTCGGCACGGTGCCGATCTTGAGGCCGGTGGCGGGGTTGTTGACGTCGACCGTCTGGCCACTATCGGCCTGTACCCATTCGCCATTGATGAGATTGGCCTGCCGCATGAAATGGCTGGTTTTCTGAAGCATGGTCTATCCTCCGTTCGGCGCACTGACGGGCCGGTCTGTGAAATCTTCGGTGAGCGTGCGCCATGATTTGAAGCCGGCACGCCGGAGCCACTGCTCTTTACCTAGGGCAAGGCCCGCAAGCAATCGCAAGATGGCATATAGGGGTTGGGCCAGCCCGGGACGAGAGCAAGCTTTGCCGCCTCGCCTGGATTTGCGCATCGCCTAGCCAAAGACATGCACGACAATCGTCAGCCAGAAAGCCGTTGTGACGGCGGCGCAGGCGGTGGCGATGGTCATCTGGTTCGATGCAAGCGCCTGGCCGGTGTTGAACTGCACGGCGATCAGGTAGGAGTTGATGCCGGACGGCAGCGCCGCTACCACGACCGCCACCTTGGCGGTCATCGGCGGCAGGCCAAGCAGCCAGACGAAGGCAAGAACCAGCGCCGGCATCAGGAACAGTTTCAGCGCCGAAAGCGCCAGTGCCGGCCGCACATTGCCGGAAACGCCGAAGCGGCGCAGGCTGAGCCCCATGGCAAACAGCGCCACCGGCCCTGCCGTGTGCGCCAGCGCATCGACCAGCCGCATGACGAGGCCAGGCAGCGGCACATCGCTCAGCCGCCACGCCAGGCCGAGCAGAATGCCGATGATCAGCGGGTTGATGAACAGCCGCCGCAGGAAGCTGCGCAGCACCCGCAGCGGATGCACATGTTCGACACCGCCGCGGCCGAACATCTCGAACAGCACGATCGAGGCCATCATCATGACCGGCAGATGCACGGAGACCAGCAGCGACAGCACTTCGAAGCCGCTCGGGCCGAATATGCCGAGGATGAAGGGAGCGCCGAGCAGCACGACATTGGAATAGGCCGACGATACGCCCCCGACGACGCCCGCGCGCGCGTCGCGCCCGAAGATCCGGGTGGTGACGAGATGGCCGGCAGCCCAGGTGATTGCTGCCGCTGTGAAATAGGCTCCCCACAACGGCCACGGAGCGACGCCGTGGAAATCAGCGTTCACCATGGTCTGGAACAGAAGCAGCGGCATTGCCACCGAGACCGCGAAATCCGATATCCCCTCGCCGCTCGCCGGTCTGAGATAGCCGGTCAACCCGGCGAGATAGCCGAGCGCCACGAGGCTGAAGACGAAAAGCACGGTTTCTGTAAGCGGTGACATTTTTCAGGGATAGGCGAGCCATGCGCACGGCGCAATCGCGCCCGAATTTGATCATGGTATGCTGCCAACGCTATAGGGGGGTTGGAGTATCAGGGCGGACACGAACGGCAAATGAACTTTGTCGAAACCTCAGGACGCAATCTCCGGCTACACCATTCCCATCCCGCTTACCGACCAGAAGATCGATCTGGTGAAAAAGCAAATCGCCAAAAAGTGAGGCTGGGACATCTGCGACGCCCGCTTGTCTTTGTGCCGGCGTTCCGATCCCTATATGCGAATGGCCGGAACCCGATGTCGGGCCCCTGGAAGGACTGCGATGATCCGATTTGCCCTGGCCCTGTTGCTGCTCGCCGTTCCCGTCGCGGCCCATGCCACGGATGCCGGCTGGGCGCTGCTGCGCGATGGCGGCCATGTGGTGCTGCTGCGCCATGCCATGGTCACCGGCACCACCGATCCGGCCAATTTCGACATCGACAGCTGTGCCACCCAGATCAATCTGTCGGCGCGCGGCAAGCAGCAGGCAAGCAAGATCGGCGCCTTGTTTGCCGCTCGCGCCGCGCCGATCGAACGCGTGCTGTCCAGCCGTTACTGCCGCTGTCTCGACACCGCGCGTATCGCCTTCGAGGCCGAGCCGAAACTGTTTGCGCCGCTTGATCTCCTGAAGGGCGACGATGCGCAGAAGGCAGCACAGATCGCCGCCATCATGAAGGAAATCCGCGCCTATTCCGGCTCCGACAATCTGGTCATGGTCACCCATCTGGAAGACATCGTGGCGCTGACCGGTGTTTCCCCGCGCGAGGGCGAGGCCCTGGTCGTCGAGCCGCAGGGCGACGGTCTGCGCGTGCTCGGCCGCGTCACCTTCTGAGGCCACTGCGTTCCATCCCGGGCGCGGCAGAACATGTTGCCGAAATACCACAGCCGAAAGAAGCCGCGAATTGGCCGTGACAATGCCGCTTGCGACAACCCGTCGCAGGCCTTATAGCCGCGCTCCCGGTCACGAGAACCGAAGTGAGCACAACGGTTGGAGCTTTCGTCTCCGCCCGTGCAGGCGGCTTTGCCGCGCTGTATACGGCGCCGCTTTGGGGGTTGGGATCGCGGATGTAGCTCAGTCTGGGAGAGCGCCGGATTTGGATCCGGAGGTCGCAGGTTCGAATCCTGCTGTCTGCACCACGGATAGCTCAGTTTGGTTAGAGCATCAGATTGTTAATCTGACTGTCGAAGGTTCGATTCCTTCTCCAACGGCCTGATAAGCCGACACCTTTGGGTGGTGTTATCCAAAAACGGTCCGGGGACCGGGAATGCTGAAGACCTGACGGACGGCCGAAGCCTTCGGCCAGGGCCGTATCGAAAGGTCCGACGCCATCGGTTCGCGGCCAGGTCCGCGGTGACGATCAAGGCGCAGTGTCGCCGGCAAGGGAGGCTTCGACCTCCGGCGCCCGCTTCGCTGCCCCACGATCCGCTCCCGAAGGCCCGCCACGGATCGATGCCACCGGTCTCCGGATCATTCGTGCCCGGAAGACGATGTGAAACGAGAAACGAAGGGAAGATCGACGCATGAGTTGACGCCTCGCATGGGGCCATGCCCGACAGGAGTAAGACAATGACTGTTCTCGATAAGGTTCTTGGACGCGAGCGCGTCCTCGTAAGGGAAAACGAACGTGCCCTCACCCTCTACAAGGGTGAGATCAAGGCCGTCCTGATGCCGGGCGAGCACTGGCTCGCCAACCGGCGCGGGAGCCTGGACGTGTCACGGTACGATCTGAAGAACCCGGAATTCGTTTCGGCATACGAGAAGGCGTTGTTCGACAAGCTCCCGGATGTGGCCGCGCGTCATTTCACCGTCGCTCGCACCGGGCGCACGGATGTCGCCATCATTGAGCGTGACGGAAACCTGCATGCCGTTCTGGCGCCGGACCGCAAGCTGGTTCTGTGGACCGATGCCGGGCCGTGGACGGTGACGACGGTCGACACTTCGGCTGATCTGGCCATCGATCCGGCGGTCATGCGCCGGCTCGGCCAGGCCCGGAAGGCGGAGCTGATGTCCGTCCATCCGGTCGTCGACGGCCAGGCCGGCCTGCTGTTCGTGGACGGTGTCCTGGTCCGGACGCTTGCCGCGGGCGTGCACGGTTTCTGGAATGTCGGACGCCTGGTGCAGGTGAAGGTCGTCGACCTCAAGCGCCAGTCGCTCGACGTCGCTGGGCAGGAAGTGCTGACCAAGGATCGCGTGACGATCCGCGTCAACATCGCCGCCGAATACCGGGTCGTCGACCCGGTCAAGGCGGTGAGCGCCGTGAAGGACTTCTCCGAGGCCCTTTATCGCGCCCTGCAATACGCCTTCCGCAAGACGCTGGGCGCGCTGACGCTCGACCAGATTCTTGAAAAGAAGGTGACGGTCGACGAGGAAGCCGTGGCCAAGGTCCGTGCCGACATGGCCGAGATCGGCGTCGAGGTCAGCGATATCGCGCTCAAGGATGTGATCCTGCCGGGCGAGATGCGCGAGATCCTCAACCAGGTGGTTTCGGCCGAAAAGCAGGCCGAGGCCAACATCATCCGCCGCCGCGAGGAGACAAACGCAACGCGTTCCCTGCTCAACACGGCCAGGGTGATGGCGGAGAACCCGGTGATGCTGCGGCTGAAGGAACTCGAGGCTCTGGAAACCATCGCCGGCAAGGTCGAGCGGTTGACCGTCCACAACGGAACGGGCGGGCTGCTGAACGATCTGGTCAAGCTCCGTGACAACGACTAACCTGACGTAATGGGAAGGGCCGCCGGGTTGACGGCGGCCCTTCTTGCGTTTCTTGGGCACGCTTCCCATCTGCGCCCGGACTATCAGGCCTTTTCCTGCCGGGAAAAACCGATTAGACAGCGCCCAAACAGGATGCGGACAGATTCCGCCCGCAAAGAAGGAAAAGCCCTTGTCCACCACGTTCGACAAAGTCGCCAAGATCATTGCCGACACCAGCGAGATCGATATCGACACCATCACGCCCGAGAGCCATACGATCGACGATCTCGGCATCGACAGCCTCGATTTCCTCGACATCGTCTTTGCCATCGACAAGGAATTCGGCATCAAGGTGCCGTTGGAAAAGTGGACCCAGGAAGTCAATGACGGCAAGGCTTCGACCGACGACTACTTCGTCATGAAGAACCTGTGCGCCAAGATCGACGCGCTCGTCGCAGTCAAGACCGCCTGACGTCAGTTGAGCGCGCGACCTTGACGCGCTTTGCCGCCTGACCCACAAAGCCGCCCATGAGTAGCCCCCGCGACGTCGTCATCACTGGTATCGGCCTTGTCTCCTCGCTGGGAGAAGGCCCTGACGCCCACTGGCAGAAGCTCGCGCAACCGGGCCTGCAGCCGGTGCTCGAAACCGCGCGCTTCGCGCCCTATACCGTTCATCCGCTGCCGGAGATCGACTGGAACCTGCAGATCGCCAAGCGCGGCGACCAGCGGCAGATGGAGACATGGCAACGGCTCGGCACCTATGCCGCCGGCCTGGCGCTCGACGATGCCGGCATCAAGGGCAATGACGAGCTTTGCACGACCATGGACATGGTGGTGGCCGCCGGCGGCGGCGAGCGCGACGAGGCGGTCGACTCCGCCATCCTCGCCGCTTCGGAAAGCCGCAACGACCGCGATGTGCTGCTCAACGAGAAGCTGACCACCGAACTGCGGCCGACCTTGTTCCTGGCCCAGCTTTCCAACCTGCTCGCCGGCAACATCTCCATCGTCCACAAGGTGACGGGCTCCTCGCGCACCTTCATGGGCGAGGAAGGGGCCGGCGTTTCCGCCGTCGAGACGGCCGCGGCGCGGATCCGCTCGGGCCAGTCGACGCATGTGCTGGTCGGCGGCGCCTTCCAGACCGAACATTCCGATATGCTGCTCGGCTACGAGCTTGCCGGCTATCTGCATCGCGGGCCCTGGAAGCCTGTCTGGCAAAGGCAGGGTGCCGAGGGTGGCGGCGTGGTCTCCGGCTCCGGCGGCGCCTTCCTGGTGCTGGAACAGCGCGAACACGCAATGAGCCGTGAGCGCAAGATCTATGCCGAGCTCGGTCCGGTCGTCTCCGGCCGGGCGAGGCGGTCGCGCGGAGAACTCGACGCCGAAATCGCCGGACTGCTCAGCCAGGCGGCGCTGCCGAACGGCAGGCTGCTCGCCATGTCGGGCGCGTCCGGCGCGCATGCCGCAACCACTGCCGAGAAAACAGCGCTCGATGCCGTCGAGGCAATCGCCGCGCGCGGCTTCTCGACGCTGACCGGGCATATGAAGGAAGCGCAGTTTCCGTTCGCCGTGGCGCTGGCGGCACTCGCCGTCGACCGCAAGGCCGCCTATCCCGTCTTTGATGCCGCGGCCGAGAAGCCGTTCGAAGGCATTCCCGCAAGCGTCCTTGCAACGGCGGTCGGCTATCACCAATTCGAGGGCATGGCGCTGGTCAAATCAGCGTAAGGCGGGCACTCGCCATGCTGCAGAGATAAACCGCTCGAGGGCTCCGATGACCAATTTCAGAGATCACATGGGCAGGCCGATCGTCGCCGTCACCGGTATCGGCGTGGTGACTTCGCTCGGCGTCGGCAAGGCCGACAATTGGGCGGCGCTGACCTCGGGCAAGTCGGGCATCCACCCGATCACCCGCTTTCCGGTCGACCACCTCAACACCCGCATTTCCGGCATGGTCGACTTCCTGGACTCAAGCTCGAAGGGCGCCAGCCCTCTCACCTACGAGCTGGCCGAGACCGCCGCGCATGAAGCCGTGGCCGAATCCGGCCTTGATTCCAGCGATTTCGGTGGGCCTCTCTTCCTCGCCTCGCCGCCGGTCGAACTCGACTGGCACGAACGCTTCTCGCTCTACAATTCCGACAAACAGGACGCCGGCGCCGAAAGGCTGCTGCGGGTGGCGCGCGGACTGAAGGAACTCGAGATCTTCGAGACCACCCAGTTCGGCTCGATCGCCGACCGGCTCGCCGACCGGTTCGGCACGCGCGGCCTGCCGATCACGCTGTCGACCGCCTGCGCCTCGGGCGCCACAGCCATCCAGCTCGGCGTCGAGGCGATTCGCCGCGGCGAATGCGACCGGGCGCTGTCGATCGGCGCGGACGGCTCGGCGACCGCCGAGGCGCTGATCCGTTTCTCGCTGCTGTCGGCGCTGTCGACCCACAACGACATTCCCGAAAAGGCTTCCAAGCCGTTCTCCAAGGACCGCGACGGCTTCGTGCTGGCAGAGGGCTCCGGCGCGCTGGTGCTGGAATCGCTGGAAGCAGCCCTGGCCCGTGGCGCGACCGTGCTCGGCATCCTGCGCGGCTGCGGCGAAAAGGCCGACGATTTCCACCGCACCCGCTCCAAGCCTGACGGTTCGCCGGCAATCGCGGCGGTTCGCGCCGCGCTTGCGGATGCGGGCCTCAGCAAGGACGAGATCGACTACGTCAACGCCCATGGCACCTCGACGCCGGAAAACGACAAGATGGAGCACCTGTCGCTGTCGACCGTGTTCGGCGAGCGCATCGGCTCGATGCCGGTGTCGTCGAACAAGTCGATGATCGGCCACACACTGTCCGCGGCGGGCGCCGTCGAGGCGGCGTTCTCGCTGATGACGATGCGCGAAAGCGTCATTCCGCCGACCATCAACTACGACAATCCCGACCCGGCGATCGTGCTCGACGTGGTGCCGAACAAGAAGCGCAATGCCGAGGTTCGCAGCGTTCTGTCGAACTCCTTCGGCTTCGGCGGCCAGAACACTTGCCTTGTCATGGCGCGGGAACCGGTCTAAGCGACCTTTTTCAGCCCCACTGAACCGACAGGCCCAATGCGCGCATTGCAACTTATCGAGGACCGCCGTCTTGAAACGGTGGACCTGCCGCCTCCCCCGCCACCCGCGCTTGGCGAAGTCACGCTGCGCATCAAGGCGGTGGCGCTGAACCACATCGACGTCTGGGGCTGGCGCGGCATGGCCTTCGCCAAGCGCAAGCTGCCGTTGGTTGTCGGCGCCGAAGCCTCCGGCGAGGTCGAGGCGGTTGGTCCCGGCGTGTCCAGCCTGCTGCCCGGACAATTGGTGTCGATCTACGGCGCACGCACCTGCGGCCTTTGCCGCGCCTGTCGCGAAGGCCGCGACAATCTCTGTGAACATGTTTCCGGTGTCCACGGCTTCCATCTCGACGGTTTTGCCCAGGAGAAGATCAACCTGCCGGCGCGCCTGCTGGTCCCCGCCCCGCCCGGCGTGAGCGACATCGGCGCCGCGGTGGCCCCCGTCACCTTCGGCACGGTCGAGCACATGCTGTTCGACAATGCGAGATTGCAGCCCGGCGAAACCATCCTCGTCCATGCAGGCGGCTCCGGCATCGGTTCGGCGGCGATCCAGCTGGCGAAGCGGATGGGCTGCACCATCATCACCACGGTCGGTTCCAACGACAAGATCGACAAGGCCAAGGCGCTCGGCGCCGACCACGTCATCAACTACCGCGAAGACCGCTTCGAAGGCGTCGTGCGCAAGCTGACCAAGAAGAAGGGCGTCGATGTCGTATTCGAACATGTCGGCGCCGACACCTTTGCCGGCTCGATGCTGTGCCTGAAGCGCGGCGGCCGCCTGGTGACCTGCGGCTCTACATCAGGCGTGTCGACGCAGATCAACCTGATGCAGCTCTTCCAGCAGCAATTGAAGCTGCTCGGCTCCTTCGGCTGCCGCATGGAGAACATGGCCAACGCCATGCAGAAAATGGCGGCGGGACAGGTCGCGCCGGTCATCGACACCGAAGTCGGCTTCGACGATATCGACGCAGCGCTGAAGCGCATGGAAGGCCGCGACGTCTTCGGCAAGATCATCCTGCGCGTCGCCTGAGGCCTTGACTTCGGTGCTCAAGAAGTTCCGCCGCGATCTCAGATTTCGCTACGGCAGGCAACTGCGCCAGCTGAACTACTGGCTGGTTGCACGTGCGGCGATGATCATCATTTCGGTGCTGCGCCTGCTGCCGGTCGACAGCGCGCTGAATTTCGCCGACCGTGTCGCCCGCTTCATTGGTCCCAGGGTCGGACGCCACCAGGTCGCCATCGACAATCTGCGCAAGGCCTATCCGGAAATGACCGAGGACGAAATCCAGGCCATCGCCTCCGATATGTGGGGCAACATGGCCCGCCTTGCCGCCGAATACATCTTCCTCGACGCCCTGTTCGACTATGACCCGGCCGCCAGCAAGCCCGGCCGCGTCGAGGTCAAGGGAATAGAACACTTCGTCGAGATCGCCGCGGAGAAGCAACCGCACATCGTCTTCACCGGCCATCTCGGCAATTTCGAGCTGCTGCCGGTGGCGGCGGCGACCTTCGGCATGAACATCACGGCGCTGTTTCGTCCGCCCAACAACCCCTACCTTGCCGACTACATCCTTTCGACGCGGCGCTCGACCATGGGGGCGCTGCTGCCATCGATGGCCGGCGCCTCCTTCGCATTGGCCGGAGTGCTGGAAAACGGCGGCAATATCGGCGTCCTTGTCGACCAGAAATTCTCGAACGGCCTGGACACGACCTTCTTCGGCCGCCCCTGCCAGAGCAACCGTGTGCTCGGCACGCTTGCCCGTCACTATGATTGCGACGTCTATCCGGCGCGTTGCATCAGATTGCCAGGCAACCGCTTCCGCCTCGAAATCGAGGACAGACTGGTCCTGCCGCGCACCGCCGATGGCAGCGTCGACGTCCACGCCACCACCCAGATGCTGAACGACGTGGTCGAGCGCTGGGTGCGCGAGGATCCCGGCCAGTGGATGTGGTTCCACAAAAGGTGGGAGATCAGCAACTGGCGGCGTAAAAAGCAGGCGCAGGCAAAGGCGCCGGCCGCGAACGGCTGACCATCTCCCCTGAAGTGTCTGGCGCCAGCCATTTCTGGTACCGATGGGCCTGGGATCCAGACATTCGTAACATTGCTGGTCAGGGAATCTTAAACGACCAGGGCGCACATACTCCACCGAGATGTTCATCGACTGGGATGGAGCCCGTGGCATGACGAATATCGAAATGCCGCGCCTGGATCGGGATGGCCTCGAAGATCGTTCCTTCGGCCGTCTTGGCCGGGCATGGTCCCATCTCCGCCAGCATGGCCTGCTGGAGCCGCTAAGGCTCATCCGCCGGCATGGGCTCGGCGCAAGTCTTGGCTTTGTCCAGCGCAACATCAGGCATATGCTCGCCGACCGTCTCGCCCGGAAATGGGATCGCCGGCACGGCGTCGATACGGCCGGCTCGATCCAGCTCGGCGCCCTCAATGTCGTCGGGCCGCACCGCGCCATGGGCAATGAAGCCGTCTGCACGTCGCCCAGAACCTTCGACTTCATCATGAAGTCGCTGCCCCGCGATCTCCACGACCATACATTCATCGACATCGGCTCCGGAAAGTCGCGAACGCTGCTGCTGGCCTCGCAATATCCGTTCGCCGAGATCATCGGCGTGGAGTTCGCACGCGAACTGGTGGACATAGCCCGGAGCAACATCGAGCGTTTCCGCGACCCGTCGCAGCAATGCCTGACGCTCAGCGTCGTCGAGGCCGATGCGGCGGCGTATGATTTCCCCGAAGCGCGGCTGGTGGTCTATTTCTACAATCCCTTCTCACGGGAAGTCTTCGATATCGTCCTGAAGAATCTCGTATCGTCGCTCGAACGCCACCCGCGGGATTGCTTCATCGTCTATGGCAGCTCGAGCCACCGCGCCATCGATTGGGCAAGGCCGGCCATCCGCGAGACCGGTATGTTCCGGGAATTGTCCGTGCCGGCGATGCCTGGCTTCCTCGATGCGGTCCGCACCATCGACTATGCGGTCTTCCGGCTTCAGGCAGCAGCGTAACGTCTGTCTTTCGCTCTCTGAATGACCCGCGCGACGGTGCGCGCGGCAAACGGCGTGCCGGCGGTGAACCGCATCAGCGGGCCAAAGCTGCCGACCGCGCTCGCGCCGACGAAATGCAGGCCTGGGATGCTGGATTCGAACCCCGCGGAAAGCAGCGGCAACCCTTCCCGGCGCGCAATCGCGGCAAACATGTCGGGCGCGAACAGACCGAGCTTGGCGATATCGATCCGGTAGCCCGTGCCGAGCAGAACGTGATCGAAGGTGGCGGCATCCTTCTCGAACCGCAGTTCGATGCCATTGTCCTTGGCGGATGCGCTGATGATCCTGCTGCCGGCCCTGATCTCTATCCCGTCGAAATCCGGCTTCAGCCAGCCCGTCGCACCGGCGCCGAGGCTGCGCTTGTTGAGCCCTGCCCGGGCTGGCTCCGGGAACCGGTGCACGAGGCCTGGGACCTCGACCAGCCAGGAAATCGGAAACGGACCGACCCTGGACGGCGATGCGAGCCGCTCCGACAGGAAGTCGCGCAGGCTCCAGCTCTGCTTTCCCGACAGCGCCCGATAGCCCAGCCAATGGATGTCGCCATGGCAGATGAGCTCGACTTCGGCCCCGTTTCGTTTGAGCAGAACGGCGGATTCGCAGGCGCTTTGCCCACGCCCGATGACGGCGACGCGCTTGCCGCTGAAGGCCTCATAGCCAGTATGGTCACTGGCATGGCTGACAAGTTCTTTTGGGATGCCCTTGAAGACAGCCGGGATCAGTTGCTGGTTCATCAGGCCGGTGGCAACGACGACGCGGCGCGCCTTCAAGGCATCGCCATCGGCCAGTGCCAGACGAAATCCGCCATTCGCCTTCTCGACGCGGTCCACCTTGCGGGTATCCAGATCCGGAACCGTCAGGGCCTGGATCCACAATCCATAGTCGACGAAGTTTTCGAGCAGCAGCGGTTCGCGTGGCGAGATTCCAAGGACCTTGGCATAGGAATCGAGCGACAGCGGACCTTTGGTGTGGCCGATATAGGTCGCGTGCCAGGGCGAGCGCAGCCTCATGCCTCTCGGCATATGGTCGCGCCAGAAGGACATCGCGCCACCGAGGGGAAGTGTATCGACGCCCGCTTGCTTGAGGGCGGAAGCCACGGCCAGCCCAAAAGGACCAGCGCCGATCACGGCCACCTCGCAGTCGACCCTGGGCGTGAAAACGGTCATATCAGCGGTCTCGCCTGTCTGGTTCTGCAGCCGTGGAACTCACTCCGTCACGCCGCCGTCCTAAACATTTCCCGGTTAAGATTGCGGAAAGTATCCGTCGCGTCAGCACTCTCCAGGCCGTCAACGGCACGTCGATCAGGCCCGGCATCGGGTCATTCGCCTGGAATGTCGCCCATGCGCGTACTTTGGCGAATGAACTGAAATAGGCGCGTTTTGCCAACCGGCCGCTCGAGATCAACCGGCCGGCCGCCACAATATCCCGGACCAGATACATCCACGACGTGTTGGGCCGCGCTGAAGCTGTCTTTGCCGGCTGGCCCGATTTGATCGCCCAAAGCATGGCGCCGAGATCGACGCCAGCGGCAGCACCCAGCCCAAACCATGTCCAGGGCCGTGGATTGACGTCGAGCACCTTCATCGAGCCATCGCGCGCATCGCGCTTGAATTCGACCTCCACCAGCCCGTGATGCGCGATCGATCCAAGCAACCGGCGCGCGGCGTCGATCAATTGCGGTTCGTCGACCACCTCCACGAAGGTGCTGGTGTAGCCGAAATCGACCGGATATTGCCGTGTACGGCGGGCGGTGAACTCCGCCACCGGCGCGCCCTCATTCCAAAGCGCAGCGTAGGAGAACTGGCCCTCGCCTCCGCCCGGTATCATCTCCTGAACCACGACATTGTCGCTGCCGATCTCTTCAGCAGCCCAGCCATAGGCTGCCAAAAACGATGCTCTGTCATTGGCGAGAACGGCCTTGGCGCGCGCAAAACGGCTGCGCCCGCCCATATTCGGCTTCAGGATCACGGGAAAGCGAAGTTCGGCTGCCTCTGCCTGCTCGAGCGAGCTGATCGCATAGGTCAGCGGAACGGCAAGCCCCAGTTCGCCCGCCCGGCGATACAGCAGCGGCTTTTCACAGACCCACTTCAGTTGCTCCCAAGGCGGCAGCACCACGTCGAACGCGGCGGACAACCGGTCGATCGATTGCGATACGAAGCGAACTTCTGGATCGCCGCCGGCGATCAGCAGAAAACCGCCCAGCCCATGAACCTTGGCCAGATCGAGCAGGAAGGCGACGGCACCACCATCGTCGGGGCCGGGCCACGTCATTGTCCGCCGGGCATATCGCGAAAAGCTGGGCAACGGCGTATCGTTGCTCACCAGCCAGACAGGCACTTTCCGAGCGCCGAAGCTTCTGGCCAGCGCCAGCGTCCCGTGCGCCCCGCCAAGAATGAGCACCCCGGCGGGCCGGCTGGGAAGACGATCGTCCATCTGTGACTGGGGATGCATCTGTCAATTCCAGCAAACGGCACGCAATGGCAGGTTTCCCGGCGAACCGATTGATCAGCCGGCAATATTTAAGCTAATCCTAATAACTCAAACCGCCCGATACTGCCGATTGTCCTCGGTCAGACACTGGCATGGAAAGCACACCGCTTACCCCTCGGCAATAGCCGTCCGGATCGGAACAGGCAAAACCTTGGCCGACTGTTGTTGCCGTCAGTAGAATGTCTCGCGCCGGGCTTCGGCCCGGCAACGAGAATTCGCGCGTGCCGCTAGTTCGTCACGACAATGCGCGTGTTGCCGAAGCCCACTTCCCGCACCATGGCATAGAACGTCGCGGCATTGGCCGTGTGCAGCCGCACGCAGCCATGCGAGGCCGGACGGCCGAGTTGCCTGACGGCGCCCGTCCCATGGATGGCATAGCCGCCATGGAAGAACACCGAATAAGGCATCGGCGACATTTCGTATTTGCGCGAATACCACATCCGCGCGGTCCGCTGCGGCCGATACGTGCCACGCGGCGTGAAATAGCCCGGACGGGCAGTCGACACGACCCACCGATAGACCTCCGACCCGTACCGTACCGTCATCGTCTGCGACGACACGTCGATATTGGCTTCCAACATCGCCGCGTAACTTGCGGACGGTGTACCAAACAGCGCGGTTGCCAACATCGCCGCTGCTACGAGAAAGAACTTCCTCATGCGATCAAACCCCTTTGATTGCCCCTTGCCTTCTTGCCATCACGTTGTTTTTCACCTTTTTAATGGCAGTGAACAACTAGCACACACTCCTTGATCAATTCGCCAATCCAAAGCAGCGAATTTGAACGATTTCCCGCGATAGTTGCCGCAACGACACGCCGCACCGGCTTGATTGCCGGCGGGCTTGCAATGCAACGTCGTTCGTTGCTCAACTCCCCTGATGAACGAGCGACTCCTTCAAGCAATCGATGACAGGCGCGACGATGTCGTCGCGCTGACCGCTGACCTGATCCGTTTCCCGACCATCAATCCGCCTGGCGAAGCCTACCGGCCATGCGCCGAATTTGTCGGCGCGCGGCTGAGGAAGCGTGGTTTTGAAATCGAATTCATCCGCGCCGAAGGCACGCCCGGCGACACCGATCGCTACCCGCGCGTCAATGTCGTGGCCCGCTTCGACGGCCGGTCGCCGGGCGCCTGCGTCCACTTCAACTCGCATATCGACGTGGTCGAGGCCGGCGACGGCTGGACCGTCGATCCCTTTGCCGGCATCGTCAGGGACGGCAGGGTCTATGGACGCGGCGCCTGCGACATGAAGGGCGGCCTGGCCGCGTCGATCATCGCCGCCGAAGCCTTCATGGACGTCTATCCCGACTTTCCCGGCGCCATAGAGATATCCGGCACCGTCGACGAAGAGTCCGGCGGCTTTGGCGGTGTCGCCCACCTGGCCAGGCTCGGCTATTTCTCGAGACCCAGGGTCGACCACGTGATCATTCCCGAACCGTTGAACAAGGACCGCATCTGCCTTGGCCATCGCGGCGTCTGGTGGGCCGAGATCGAGACCAAGGGCGAGATCGCGCATGGCTCGATGCCGTTTCTCGGCGACAATGCGGTGCGCCATATGGGCGCCGTGCTACAAGCTTTCGAGGACGAACTGTTCCCGGCTCTCGACCGCAAGATGACGCGCATGCCGGTCGTCCCCGAGGGCGCCAGGCGCTCGACCATGAACATTAATTCCATCCATGGCGGCCAGACGGAGGATTTCCGGCCTGGCCTACCCTCGCCCAACGTGCCCGATTCCTGCAGGCTGACCATCGATCGCCGCTTCCTGCTCGAGGAAGACCTCGCCACGGTCAAAGGCGAAGTGACCGGCATTCTGGAACGGCTGAAGCGTGAGCGCAAAAAATTCGATTACGAGCTCCGCGACCTGATGGAAGTGCTGCCGCTGATGACCGAGCGCGACGCGCCGGTGGTCAAAGCGGTGGCGCAAGGCATTCATGCGATCTTCGACCGCGAGCCCGACTACGTCATTTCGCCCGGCACCTACGACCAGAAGCACATTGCCCGCATCGGCCACATCTACGACTGCATCGCCTATGGGCCCGGCATTCTCGACCTCGCCCACCGGCCGGACGAGTGGGTCGGCATAAAGGACATGGTGGAATCGGCCAAGGTGATGGCGATCGGCCTCAACGTGCTGCTGCGCGGCACAACCGGATGATCGGCCCGCGGCGCAAAAACATTTCTCCAGGCGCGGCGCGGCAGCACGAAACGCAATTTACTCCCGTGCGAAATCACGCTTCTATCCCCAGGCTTGAGCATTTGAGCACATGGGGAGTTCAGCGATGAAACTTTGGAAGACCCTTCTGGCCGCTGCCGTGCTGGCGGTCGCAACCGCCACTTCGGCGTTTGCCGCCCGGACCGATCTCGTCATCGGCATTCCGCTTGAACCCCCGCATCTCGACCCGACGGCGGGAGCGGCCGCGGCAATCAGGGAGGTCACCTACGCCAATGTGTTCGAGGGCCTGACCCGGATCGGCCCCAATGGCGAAGTCTTGCCGGATCTCGCCGAAAGCTGGACCATTTCCGATGACGGCAAGGTCTATACCTTCAAGCTGCACGCCGGCGTGAAATTTCACGACGGCGCCGATTTCAGCGCCGACGACGTGAAGTTCTCGCTCGACCGTGCCCGCGCGGAAAACTCCGTCAACGCGCAAAAGCAGCTCTTTGCCGCCATCGACAAGGTCGACGTGGTCGACCCCGCCACCGTGAAGGTGACGCTGACCCACCCGCAAGGCTCGTTCCTCTACAATATGGGCTGGGGCGACGCGGTGATGGTGTCGCCGAAATCCGCCGACACCAACAAGGAAAAGCCTGTTGGTACCGGCCCCTTCAAGTTCGAGAGTTGGGCCAAGGGCTCATCGATCACGCTGCTGAAATCAGATCACTACTGGGGCGCCCCTGTCTTCCTCGAAAAGGTCGAGTTCCGCATCGTTCCCGATGCCGCGGCGGCGGTGCCGGCGCTGCTTTCCGGCGACATACAGGCTTTCCCCTTCTTCGATCCCGACAGCGTCTCCCAGGTCAAGGATGATCCGCGCTTCAAGGTGGTGGTCGGCGCGACCGAAGGCGAGACCATCCTGTCGATCAACAACAAACAGCCGCCCTTCGACAAGCTGCAGGTCAGGCAAGCGATCTCCTACGCGCTCGACCGCAAGGCGATCATCGACGGCGCCTCGGCCGGGCTCGGCCTGCCGATCGGCTCGCATATGTCGCCGGCTAACAAATACTATGTTGACCTCACCGGCCGCTATCCGCACGACGTGGCCAAGGCCAAGGAACTGCTGAAGGAAGCAGGACTGGAGAACGGCTTCAAGGCTACGTTGAAGTTGCCGCCGCCGTCCTATGCGCGGCTCGGCGGCGAGATCATCGCCTCGGAACTCCGCGACGTCGGCATCAACCTCGAGATCATCCCTGTCGAGTGGGCGCAGTGGCTGGACCAGGTGTTCACCAAGAAGGATTACGACCTGACCATCGTCTCCCATACCGAGCCGAACGACATCGATATCTACGCCCGCAAGGACTACTACTTCAATTACGACAACCCTGCCTTCAAGAAGGTGATCGCAGATCTGGAACTGACCTCCGACGAGGCCAAACGCAAGGAATTGTATGCCCAGGCGCAGAAGATCCTGGCCGACGATGCCGTGGTCGGTTTCCTCTACGAATTGCCCAAGGTCGGAGTCTGGGATGCCAAGCTGCAAGGGTTGTGGGAAAGCGCACCGATACCTGCCAACGACCTGACCAAGGTGAAGTGGAGCGAGTGAGGTTCGTTTCGTCATCCTAGGGCGGAGCAGGCGCGCAGCGACTGTGCAGACCCGGGATCCATTCCGAGGCTTACGAGCGCCCTCGCGGTGCAGAATCTGGGAGACGTTGCAGTGGAAACAGTGAGGCGCGAGGCTGGTTCTGGACCGTCGCGCTGTTCGACCTCTGTCACGGAATCGATCCTGGGGTCTACGCGATGGAGCTTCGCTCCTGCTTCGCCCCAGGATGACGATACATCTGTCGTCCCGTGTCCATGACCGCCTACCTCCTCAAGCGCCTCGCCATCTCGCTTGCCACGCTGGTGCTGGCCTCCATCGTGGTGTTCGCCGTGCTGGAAATCCTGCCGGGCGACCCGGCGCGGCTGATGCTGGGCATGAATGCCAGCGCCGATCAGGTCGAGCTCTTGCGCAACCAGATGGGCCTGAATGCGCCCTTCCTCTTGCGCTACCTGCACTGGGCCGGCGGCCTGCTCAGCCTCGATTTCGGCCGCTCCTACACTTATTCGGTGCCGGTCATCGATCTCGTGCGTGAACGGCTTGCCGTGTCGCTGCCGCTGGCGCTGATCGCCCTTGCACTCTCCACGATCATCGCCATTCCGGTCGGCCTGTTTTCCGCCAGCCGGCGCGGCCGGGCCGGCGACACGATTTCAATGGGCGCGGCACAGCTTGGCGTTGCCGTGCCCAATTTCTGGTTCGCGCTGATGCTGATCTATGTCTTCGCCGTCTGGCTGCGGCTGGTGCCGGCCGGCGGCTTTCCCGGCTGGAGCGCCGGCATATGGCCCGCACTGAAATCGCTGCTGCTGCCGGCGGTGGCGCTTGCCTTGCCGCAGGCGGCGATCCTGGCGCGCGTCACCCGCTCGGCGCTGATCGAGGTGCTGAACGAGGACTATATCCGCACCGCCCGCGCCAAGGGCCTGCCCTACCGCACCGTGCTGTGGCGGCATGCGCTGCGCAACGCCATGATCCCGGTCCTGACCATTCTTGGCCTGCAATTCGCCTTCCTGCTCGCCGGCACCATCATCATCGAGAATGTTTTTTATCTGCCAGGCCTCGGCCGGCTGGTGTTCCAGGCGATCACCCAGCGCGACCTGATCGTCGTCGAAAGCGTCGTCATGCTGCTGGTCGCCGCCGTCATTGCCGTCAACCTCATTGTCGACCTTTCCTACGCGGTCGTCGATCCCCGCCTGAGAAGCCGGCAATGACCCTGCACATCGACATCCCCGAGGAGACGCTCAGCGGCATCCTGGCCAAGGCGTTCCGGAACACGGCTTTTGTCACCGGCTTCGTCATCACCGTGCTCATCCTGGCGATGGCGACCCTCTCCTATGCCTGGACGCCTTACGATGTGACGAAGCTGATCATAGCCGACAAGACGCAAGGCCCCTCGCTGGCACACTGGTTCGGCACCGACCATTTCGGCCGCGACATCTTGTCGATGATCATGGTTGGCGCCCGCAATTCGATCGCCGTGGCGCTGGTCGCCGTCGGCATCGGCATGGGCGTCGGCGTGCCGCTAGGCGCTTTTGCAGCCGCGCGCGGCGGCCTCGTCGACGAGGCGCTGATGCGCGTCAACGATCTCGTGTTCGCCTTCCCCGCGCTGCTGTCGGCCATCATGATAACAGCCATCTTCGGGCCGGGCGCCGTCAACGCCATCATCGCCATCGGCATCTTCAACATCCCGGTCTTTGCCCGCGTCGCCCGCGCCGGAGCGCTGGCGATCTGGCCGCGCGAGTTCATCCTGGCCGCGCGCGCCGCGGGAAAAAGCAGCACACAGATATCGATCGAACATGTGCTGCCCAACATCGCCACGCTGCTCCTGGTGCAAGGCACCATCCAGTTCGCGCTTGGCATCCTGGCCGAAGCCGGGCTTTCCTATCTCGGTCTCGGCGCGCAGCCGCCAATGCCGAGTTGGGGCCGCATGCTGTTCGACGCCCAGACGCGCATGGTGGTGGCGCCGTGGATGGCGATCTTCCCCGGCATGGCGATCGTCATCACCGTGCTCGGCCTGAATCTCCTGGGCGACGGCATCGCCGACATTCTCGACCCGAAATCGCGGCGGCAGCGATGAGCCTGCTGGAAATCGACAGTCTGTCGCTGACCATCGGCGACACGCAGATCCTGACAGACATGGAACTCTCCGTCGCTCCCGGGGAGGTGATGGGGCTGGTCGGCGAATCCGGCTCCGGCAAATCGATGACGGCGCTGACGGTGATGCGGCTTCTGCCGCATGCGGCGCGCGCCACCGGGCGCGTCACCTTCGACGGCATCGACATCCTCGCGGCAACCGAGGACCAGATGTGCGCGCTGCGCGGCGACGACATCGGCATGGTGTTTCAGGAGCCGATGACAGCCCTCAATCCAGTGAAGACCATCGGCGAACAGGTCGCCGAAGGCATACGCTGGCACACCAAGGTTACCCGCGCGGCGGCTGAAGAGCGGGCGCGAAAAATGCTCGACCGCGTTGGCCTGCCGCGAGCGAAATTCCCGCTGTCGCGCTATCCGCACGAACTCTCCGGTGGCCAGCGCCAGCGCGTCGTCATCGCCATCGCCTGCGCGCTGAAGCCGAAGCTCTTGATTGCCGACGAGCCGACGACGGCGCTCGACGTGGTGCTGCAGGCGCAGATCCTCGACCTCCTGCGCGACCTTGTCGCGGAGAGCCGCATGGGTCTGCTCCTGATCTCGCACGACCTCGCCGTGGTGACCGAGATGGCCGATCGCATCACCATCCTGCGCCGCGGCGAGGTGATGGAGGCGGGCGACACGGCGCGCACGCTGTCCGAACAGCTCCACCCCTACACACGCCAGCTGGCGCAGGCCTCGATGCATGTGCCGGCACGCGCCAGAACGCACGATACAAGTCAGGGCAAGCCCCTGATCCAGGTCGAAGGCGTGACCCGCGATTATTCCGGGCGGCGCACCTCCCTGCTCAAGCGGGCAGCCCCTATCCGCGCCGTCGACGATGTCTCGCTGTCGATGCAGCCGGGCCAGTCGGTGGCGCTGGTCGGCCGCTCCGGCTGCGGCAAGTCAACACTCGCGCGCATGATCCTGGCATTGGATCGGCCGAGTTCGGGCACGATCCGGTTTCGCGGCGAGACCATCACCGGCAAGAGCGAAGCCGAATTGAAGCCCGCCCGGCGCGACATGCAGGTTGTCTTCCAGGACCCATACGGCTCCTTCGATCCGCGCCAGAAGGTCGAGAAACTGGTTGCCGAGCCGCTGCACGTGCTGGAGAAAAAACCGACGCGCGCCGAGCGCCGCGAGATCGTTGCACATGCGCTGCACGAGGTCGGCCTCGACCAGCGCGACATGGATAAATACCCGCACGAATTTTCCGGCGGCCAGCGCCAGCGCCTGTCGATCGCCCGCGCCATCATCACCCGCCCCAAGCTGATCGTCGCCGACGAGCCGGTCTCGGCGCTCG
Organism: Mesorhizobium sp. B2-4-19; assembly: GCF_006441315.1. Classification (NCBI taxonomy): domain Bacteria; kingdom Pseudomonadati; phylum Pseudomonadota; class Alphaproteobacteria; order Hyphomicrobiales; family Phyllobacteriaceae; genus Mesorhizobium; species Mesorhizobium sp. B2-4-19. The sequence continues at coordinate 225,036 of NZ_VFUV01000009.1, forward strand.
ATGTCTCGATCCGCGCACAAATCCTCGATCTGTTCGCCGAACTCAACCAGAAGCTCGGCATCGCCTATCTCTTCATCACCCACGACCTGACTGTCGCCCGCGCCATCACGGACGAGGTGCTGGTCATGCACGACGGCAAGATCGTCGAGCGCGGCAAGACGAGCGAGGTGCTCGATCATCCGCAATCAGACGCGGCACAGGCGCTCGTCGCTGCCGCGCCGGACCTGCATCGGGCGATCGCCCGGAAGATGCAGGAGCAGGGGTGAGCGCGTGAACGAACCTACTCTTCCGGCTTCACCACATCGACCGGGCTGATGTCGAGCAGGTCGAGCGTGCGGCGCAAGAGGCGCACCTCGCTCTCGGCCAGTTGCGAATCCGCCTTGGCGATCTCAGCCATGTGCTGGGCCAGTTGCTTGCGCCGTTCGACATCGAGGTCGCGAAACAGCGCAATCGCCTGCGAGCCATTGGTCTCGTAGCCGAACTCGTTGAGATATTCGATGACGGCGTCGATGCTGGTTTCCTGAATGCCGAAGGCGTCCTTGCAGATCCGCCGAAAGGCAACCATCTCGCTCTCGCTGACCGTCCCGTCGGCCAGGATCATGCGGAAAAGCATCAGCAGCTCCGCCGACAGGACGGGATCGTCGGCGACTTTGCGCACGCCCGGGTCGCCGTCGAAGATGGAGCGTATCTGGTCCAGCAATGCGAATGCCATCGGGGTCTCTTTCCGGGTTAACCGAATCCAAGCGCATTGCGCTTGGATAGAGGTAGCGCGGAATCGGCCTTGCGCAAACAGGGCTGTCGTGGTCGAACGCCGTTATCCCGCCGACCGGACGCCTGCTCACATCGGATGATCGATCTCACCACCCAGACAATCGTCATGCTCGCCTTCGCCGCCTTTGCGGCGGGCTTTGTCGATTCGATTGCCGGCGGCGGCGGGCTGATCACCATTCCGGCGCTTTTGCTTGCCGGTTTCTCGCCGGTCGAAGCGCTGGGGACCAACAAGCTGCAAGGCATGTTCGGCTCCGGCTCGGCGACCATCCACTATGCCTCCAAGGGCCATGTCGACCTTCGCCGGCAGTTGCCGTCGGCGCTGCTGGCGGCGGCAGGCGGTGTCATTGGCGCCTTGCTGGCCACCATCGTTCCGGGCGATCTCCTGCGCGCCCTGCTGCCCCTGGTGCTGATCGCCATCGCGCTCTATTTCGCGCTCAAGCCCAACATGAACGATATCGACCGGGCCGAGCGCCTGTCGCCCTTCCTGTTCGGACTGACCCTGGTGCCGGCGATCGGCTTCTATGACGGCCTGTTCGGCCCGGGCGCCGGCTCCTTCTACATGCTGGCCTTCGTCGCCCTTGCCGGCTACGGCGTGCTCAAGGCGACAGCCCACACCAAGCTGCTCAACTTCGCTTCCAACATCGGCGGCTTCATCGTCTTCGCCGCTGTCGGCGTCATCTCCTGGAAAATCGGCCTGATGATGGGCGTTGCCCAGTTCCTCGGTGCCCGCGTCGGCGCGAGCCTCGCCATGCGCATCGGCGCCAGACTGATCAAGCCGCTGCTGGTGATCGTCTGCCTGGCTCTGGCCGTAAAGCTGCTGGCCGATCCGGCCAACCCGCTGCGTGTCCTGATTGGTGTGTGATCACGCGCCTGTTACTATGGCGCTGTTCGAATCATGTTGGAGGAGCCACACATGAATCTCAGCGCGCCTACCCAGATCGTTTTCATCATTTCCCTGGTCATCGCCATCATCGGCATTCTCGCCGCGCTTGGCGTTCTTGCGTTCATCCCGCTCGCATCGGTGTGGATCGTTCTCATTGCCTACATCGTGCTCGCCGCCGGCTGCCTGATGCGCGGCGCCTGACAAGTTTCCTTTGAAGTGGGGACGGAGCGCCCGGCCAAAAGCCGGGCGCTTTTGATTCCGGCCCACGGCTGATAGATTTGTCCCGGCGGAAGGATAGCCATGCCGATCGAGATGCAGCGCCGGGAGGAACAGGACCGCTCCGTCGCGGGGCGCTTCGAGATGCGCCGGCGTCTTCCTGATCCTGCGCTTGACGGCATTGTGTCAGACATTTGCGGCTATCGCGAAACCGCACCTGGCCATTTCCGCAATGTCGAATACGCTTCGCTCAACGTGCCGCTGGTGATCAGCTTCGCCGCGCCTTTCGCCATCGGCCTCGGCAGGACACCGGGCGACAATGACCGCTTCGCCAGTTTCGCCGCCGGGCTTTTTGCCGGACCGGTGATGATCGAATCCTTCGGCGCCGCCTGCTGCATCCAGGTCAACTTCACGCCGCTTGGTGCGCGCCGTTTCTTCCGCTTGCCGATGAGCGAACTCACCGACAGCATGGTCGTCCTCGACGACGTGCTGGGCGCCGAGGGGACGGCGCTGCGCGAACAGCTCGGCAATGCACCGGACTGGGCGTCGCGTTTCGACCTTGCAGAAGCCTTCGTCACCGCCCGGCTTGAGCGCGCCGCCGAAACGCCGCTGGAGATCGCTTGGGCGTATGACCGCATCATCGCTTCCGGCGGCCGGGCCCGCATTTCCTCCATCGCCGAAGAACTGGGCTGGAGCCGAAAGCATCTCGCCGGCAGCTTCTGCAATGCGATCGGGATCGGTCCGAAGACATTGTCGCGCATCGTCCGCTTCAACCGGGCGCTCGGCCTGTCACGGGGGCAGACGGCCGATTGGGCCGATATCGCCGCCGATTGCGGCTATGCCGACCAGGCGCACCTGGTGCGCGAATTCCGCGACCTTGCAGGCGAGACGCCGACGGCGCTCTCGGTCAGGTAACATTTCTTCAAGACGCTGGACCGGCCATGGAACAGAGTGGGTTATCGACCAACCCAGATCAAGGAGGTTCCCATGCCCACCAGCAACGAAGCCCCGCGCCTCTACCCTGCCTTGCGTTACAAAAACGCAGCGAAAATGATCGACTGGCTCTGCGAAGCCTTCGGCTTCAGCGTCCGTGTCCGCTATGGTGAAGGCGATGTCGTGCACCATGCCGAGCTGGTCTTCGGCGCCTCGATGATCATGCTGGGCAGCGTGCGCGATGACGATTACGGCAAGATGGTCGGCGAACCCGGCACTGGCGGCGGCAAGTCGATCTATATCGCCGTCGACGATGCCGATGCCGCCTATGCCAGGGCAAAAAAAGCCGGCGCCACGATCATCCAGGAACTGACCGACCGCGACTATGGCAGCCGCGAATTCATCTGCCGGGATCCGGAAGGCGGCGTCTGGTCGTTTGGCACCTATTGGCCGAAGGCAGGCGAAAAGGCCTGACACCGACCTGAGGCGTGCTGAGATTCAGGTTAGGCCGAGCCGAAAATGACTGATACCGAGAACCGGAGCGGAGCGTACTCAAGTAGGAAGCCGGCGTTGCAGGCCGGCCTCACCTGAATATCGGCGCGCCTCACCGGGCCAGGCCGAAAATCGCGTCGCAGTCGAGATGGCTCTCCAACTCGGCCGCGACGTCGTCCAGCGCCCGCTCGACTTCGGCGCGGTAGTCGATGCCGCCGCCCTTGATGCCGAGGCTTTCGAGGAATTTTCCGCGAAAAGCGTTGGCGCCGAATAGGCCATGCATATAGGTGCCTGACACCTTGCCGTCGGCCGAGATCGCACCGTCCGCAACGCCATTGATGATCGCCGACGGCCGCATCGTGTCCGGGCCGGTGGTGCGGCCGAGATGGATTTCATAGCCTTCGAGCGGCAGGTCGAATTGGACCGAATGCGCGCTGACATTGCGTACCGTCTTCTCCGGTTCCATCACCGTTTCGATATCGAGCAGGCCAAGCCCTTCGGCCTCGGTGGTGCTGCCTTCTATGCCATCGGGATCGCGCACCCTGCTGCCAAGCATCTGAAAGCCACCGCAAATGCCAACGACATGGCCGCCGCGCTTGCGATGCGCGGCAAGATCCCGGTCCCAGCCATTCTCGCGGAATTTCAGGAGGTCGCCGATCGTCGATTTGGAGCCGGGAAGGACCACCAGCCCGGCATCGACCGGCAGCGGTTTCCCTGGCGGCACGAACACCACCTCGACCTGCGGTTCGGCCTTGAGCGGGTCGAGGTCGTCGAAATTGGCGATGCGGCCAAGCATCGGCACCGCTATTTTAAGCGCCCGCGCCTCGCCGGATGCCAGCCGCTCCAGCACCACAGAATCCTCCGAAGGCAGCCGCGCCGCCGCCTTCAGCCACGGCACGACGCCGAAACAGCGCCAGCCGGTGAATTTCTCGATCGCTTTGATGCCGTCATCGAACAGCGAAACATCGCCCCGGAACTTGTTGATGAGATAGCCGACGATCATGCGCCGATCCTCTTCCGGCAGGATCAGATGCGTGCCGGCGACCGAGGCGATGACACCGCCCCGATCGATGTCGCCGACCAGCACCACCGGCACATCGGCGCGCGTCGCGAAACCCATATTGGCGATGTCGCGGCCGCGGAGGTTGATTTCGGCCGGCGAGCCGGCACCCTCGACGATGACCAGATCGGCGCCCTCGCCGACCTTGCCCCAGGAGTCGAGTACGGCATCCATCAGCTTGGCCTTCAGCGCCTGGTAGTCGCGTGCGCGCGCCTCGCCAAACACCTTGCCCTGCACGATGACCTGCGCGCCGACATCGGTCTGCGGCTTGAGCAGGACCGGGTTCATGTGCACCGACGGCGCAACGCCGCAAGCGATCGCCTGCAGCCATTGCGCGCGGCCGATCTCGCCGCCGCCATGGTTGTTGTCGCCGGGAATGTCGGCGACCGCGGCGTTGTTCGACATGTTCTGCGGCTTGAACGGCCGCACCTTCAGGCCACGCTTCTTCGCGGCGCGGCACAGGCCGGCGACCAGCACCGTCTTGCCGACATCCGAACCCGTGCCTTGCAGCATGATTGCCCTGGCCATCAGCTTCGGCCCTGCGTCACGGTTCCGGTGATGTTCGATTTCTGTGCCAGCGGCCCGCCGCGCCAGATGTAGAGCGCCAGAAGCGGTTCGTTGCCGGTTCGCATGGCGTGGTTGACATTCGAGGCGTGGTGGACGACCTCGCCCGCTTCCCGCACACGAAAACCACCCTCGCCCATGCGCCATTCCGTGCCGCCCGTCAGCGGAATGTAGATCTCCTCGGCGACGTGATGATGGTCGGGATAGACGATCTCTGGCCCAAGGATCAGCAGGCCGGCGGCCACTTCGTCATTGGCGAAAAGGCCGCGCGTACCGAACACTTCCAGCCAGCCATAATTGTCGATGAAGGCCTTGCTGAAATCCGCCTCGGTGTAGGTCTGCCCCCAGTGCAATCCGTTGCGATGCTCCGCCAGCCATTGCACCAATCGCATGGCGGCAGGTGGCGCCAGTTCGGCGGCACGGTCGAGATGGCGCACGCAGCTGATCCTATGTGGCTCCAGCGCACGGGCCGGCATGTCCCAGCCGATGCGGGCCACGGCGTCGCGCACCAGGGCATTGTTCACAGAAGTGAGATAGGCGTGGAATTGCCGAAGCAGCTCATCGAATTTTGTCGTCACATCTTGCTCCGGACATGCATTGGTGCACAGCCGCTCCGCAGAGGGTCGGGTTGCGCGGCGGCATCATTGGTCTAGATTGATGCGCGCGCAAAGCCAAAAACGACAGGCCAGCGGGCTAGCTGGCATATAGGGAGAGAACGCTATGGACGCCGCGGTCGATGCGAGCACCAGCCAGTTCGAACTCAACGAGGAACAGCGCGCCATCCAGGAGATGGCGCAGGCGTTCGCCGCCGACCGCATCGCGCCGAATGCGCTCGACTGGGATCGCAGGAAGCATTTCCCGGCCGATGTGATCCGCGAGACCGGGCCGCTCGGCCTCGGCGGCATCTATGTCAGGGACGATGTCGGCGGCTCCGCGCTCGGCCGCCTCGACGCCGTGCTGATCTTCGAGGCGCTGTCGCATGCCGACCCGGGCTTTTCGTCCTTCATCTCGATCCACAATATGGTGGCCTCAATGATCGACCGCTTCGGCAATGAGGAGCAGCGCCAGCGCTTCCTGCCGAAGCTCACCTCGATGGAATGGCTGGCGAGCTATTGCCTGACCGAGCCGGGCTCCGGATCGGATGCCGCGGCGCTCAAGACGCGCGCGGTCAAGAGCGGCGGCGACTATGTCCTCAACGGCGCCAAACAATTCATCTCGGGCGCCGGCGACAGCGATGTCTATGCCGTCATGGTGCGCACGGGCGCCGACGGGCCGAAAGGCATCTCCACCATCGTGGTACCGAAAGATGCGCCCGGCCTCTCCTTCGGCGCCAACGAGCACAAGATGGGCTGGCATATGCAGTCGACCCGCCAGGTCATCTTCGAGGACTGCAAGGTGCCGGCGGAAAACCTCCTGTCGGGTGAAGGCGCCGGCTTCGGCATCGCCATGGCCGGGCTCGATGGCGGCCGGCTGAACATCGCCGCCTGTTCGCTGGGCGGCGCGCAGTCGGCGCTCGACAAGGCGCTGTCCTACACCGCCGAGCGCAAGGCCTTCGGCTCGAAGATCAACCAGTTCCAGGCGCTGCAGTTCAGGCTGGCGGACATGGAGACCGAGCTGCAGGCAGCGCGCATCTTCCTCTATGCCGCCGCTTCCAAGCTCGACCGCAAGGCGCCGGATGCCGGCAAATGGTCGGCCATGGCCAAGCGTTTCGTCACCGACACAGGCTTCAACGTCGCCAACAATGCGCTGCAGCTGCTCGGCGGTTACGGCTATCTGCACGATTACGGCATCGAGAAGCTGGTTCGCGATCTCAGGGTGCACCAGATCCTCGAAGGCACCAACGAGATCATGCGCGTCATCATCGCGCGTGCGTTGATTGGACGATAGGCAGTAGGCAGTAGGCAAGAGATGACCGGCAAGATCAATTCTTACAAGGATCTTATCGTGTGGCAGCAGGCGATGGATCTGGCCGTCGCCACCTACTCCTTGACCAAGACATGGCCAAAAGAAGAATTGTATGGGCTGACCAGCCAAATCCGCCGCCCTGCAACCTCTATCCCTGCCAACATCGCTGAGGGCTATGGCCGCGACAACAGAGGCTCCTATCAGCAATTTCTCAGGATAGCCCAAGGCTCACTGAAGGAGTTCGAGACACACCTCCAGATCGCTGAACGCATTGGCCTCGCCGCGCATGATCAGGCTCATCAGATGCTATTGGCGACCGAGGGTCTTGGAAAAATGCTTCGCCAACTCATTATCAAACTTGCCCCAGAATAAAGTCCCTACTGCCTACTGCCTACTGCCTACTGCCTACTGCCTACTGCCTTACCAACCACGGAGCGTCACAATGACCACAATCGCCTTCATCGGCCTTGGTAACATGGGCAATCCGATGGCCGCCAATCTGGTCAAGGCGGGACATGCGGTGAACGGTTTCGACCTGGTGCCGGAAAACCTGACAGTGGCAAAAGAACATGGCGTGACTATCATGGCCAACGCGCTTTCGGCGGTGAAAGACGCCGATGTGGTGATAACCATGCTCCCTGCCGGCAAGCACGTGCTGTCGGTCTACGAGGACATCGCGCCCAAGGCAAAAAAGGGCGCGCTGTTCATTGATTCCTCGACCATCGACGTCGAGTCGGCGCGCAAGGCGCATGCGATTGCCGCCAAACACGGCCTGCTCTCCATCGACGCGCCCGTCTCGGGCGGCACCGGCGGTGCGGCGGCCGGCACGCTGACCTTCATGGCCGGCGGCTCCACCGATGCCTTCACCGCCGCCGAGCCGATCCTGAAGCCGATGGCCGGGCGCATCGTCCATTGCGGCGGCGACAGTGCCGGCCAGGCGGCGAAGATCTGCAACAACATGATCCTCGGCATTTCGATGATCGGCGTCGCCGAGGCCTTCGTGCTGGCCGAAAAGCTCGGCCTGTCGCATCAGGCGCTGTTCGACGTCGCCTCGACCTCTTCAGGCCAATGCTGGTCCTTGACCACCTACTGCCCGGTGCCCGGCCCGGTGCCCACTTCGCCCGCCAACAGGGATTACAAGCCGGGCTTCGCCGCTGCCCTTATGCTCAAAGACCTGAAATTGTCCCAGGAAGCCGCACAGAGCGCCGGCGCGGTGACGCCACTTGGCGCCGAGGCGGCACAGCTCTACGCCCTGTTCAACGCCCAGGGGCACGGCGGTGCCGATTTCTCCGGCATAATTAATTTTCTCAGGGGCAACCCAGCGTAACCAGCGGATTTGATGGGCTTTTTCCGAGATCAACCGGCAGAAGAACCGCAAATTTAGATTTGCTTAAGCTCTCGATAACTCTGCGGTAACGATGTCCCTATAAAACGGACTGCGAGGCGGACATATCGCATCCGCCCGGCGCTCCGGATCAGGTCTCGCGTACCGGAGCCCGTAAGTTTCGCCAAGTGTTTGCGTAGCGAAACGCCATGCGTATCTGGCAAAGCCGCGTTCCCGATGGAGCGCGGTTTTTGCGTTTCTGCCGCACCCACTCCAGGCCGATGTCTATATTCCGATCGCCGCGTTCGGGATTGGCACATGATCTTCGTTGGCCAGCACGATCGGCGCGTCCACTCCATCGACCCTGACCACAAGCAGGCGGATGCTCCACGTGCCGGCATTGCGGACCAGATGGGAAAACACGGTGGCTTTGCCCTTGGCGCCGTGGACGGGAATGCTGAACTGGGCGTCGCCCGTGCCGTCCGCACTGACGTTGAGATGGCCGCCGACCCAGAAATTGTCGGTCACGTCCTCGCCAATGGCAGCCTTGACGCGCGCATCGGAACGCACGGCGTCCATGGTCGTGTGGTAAGCGTCGCTGCCTTTGAACATGAAGGGGATGCTGCCGACCGCCGTCGCACAGCCCCCGATACCGAGCACCCAGACAGCCAGGCCGGCGATTGCCCAGTTGCGCTGCGTCTTGCGGAACTGCTCCGCGTCGCGCCAGGCCCGATTCTGCCAGGCCCAGCGGCTGCCGCGTGCTCCAAGCACGAAGATCATGACGAGGTTGACGACCGGGATCAGTGCCAGCAGCGCGTTGAAAGTGCTGTTGCCGATGCCCCAGATCCAGTTGAGGAAGAAGGCGCCCCAATTCCAGCGGTCGAGCTCGGCCGGGATTTCAGCCGGTTGGTTGAGCGGTTGTCCGGCCATGATGTCCCCCATCGGCGCTTATACCGATTGGTTCTAGACCATGATCTCGACAATGCGCAAAAGCAAAGTTCCGCAGGGTCTATTTCAAGCCTTTGATGACAGCCGGCGAAAATTCGCCTTCACCGCGCGGCTGGCGGGCTTGAGCGCGGCGCTGATCGACCGTTCCGCCGCGACGCCGTTGAACAGCGACGGCGTGCGACCGGAAAGGAGTTCCGGCCAGAATCGCGATGCCGATTGCAGGAAGGACATTTGCGCCGCGAACGCGCCCTCGGCGATTGCCGCGGTCTTCTCGTTCACCGCACGCGCGGTTTCGGTGCCCCAGGGCTGGCTGCTGCCGCTGTCCATCGCCATCAACGGCAGGCGCATCATCGCCACCAGCGGCGCCAGCATCAGGTCAGCGCCGATGCTGGCTGCTTCTTGCGCGCGTCGGCTCTTGCCGGTTTTTCTCATGGAAATGAACCCCTTGTCGCGGCCGGATGGCTGCTGCCCCACACCCTACGCGCGGGGGATAACGTTTGTTCCCCATCGGGGCAGTATGTTTCTCGAGGCCGGGCGTTCTCCTGAAGAAACGCCCGGTCGAGGTTCTCCTTACCGCTTGCGCAGATCGGCCTGCGCCAGATCCAGCGCCTTGCCGATCCGCTCGCAGGCCATGTCGATCGTGTCGCGGGTCCAGATCAGCGGCGGCGACAGGATCATAGTGTCGCCGGTGGCGCGCAGCATCATGCCGTTGGCGATGGCATGGTCGCGCACCGTCACCGCCGCACTTCCCGACGGCAGGAACCGTTCCTTGGTCGCCTTGTCCTTGACGATCTCGATCGCGCCCATCAGCCCGATCGAGCGTACCTCGCCGACCAGATCATGCCCGGCGATACGCTCCTGCAGCGCCTTGGCGAAATAAGGCCCGGTTTCGTTCCTGACACGATCGACCAGGCCTTCCTGCTCGATGATCTCGAGGTTCTTCAAGGCCACCGCGCAGGCCACGGGATGGCCGGAATAGGTGTAGCCATGGTTGAACTCGCCGCCCTTCTCGACCAGCGTCGAGGTGATGCGGTCGCCGACCAGCAGCGCCGACAGCGGTTGATAGCCCGAGGTCAGCGCCTTGGCGGTGGTGATGGTGTCCGGTTCGATGCCGAAGGTCTGGGCCGCGAACCATTCGCCGGTGCGGCCATAGCCGGTGATGACCTCGTCCAGCATCAGCAGCACATCGTATTTGCGGCAGATGCGCTGCACCTCAGGCCAGTAGCTCGCCGGCGGGATCTTGACGCCGCCCGCGCCCATTACCGGCTCGCCGATGAAGGCCGCGACCTTGTCGGCCCCGGCCTCGAGGATGGCATCCTCGACCGATTTGGCCGCGCGCAGGCCGAAATCATGGTCGCTCTCGCCCGGCAGCGACAGCTCATATGCATAGGGCATCATCACATGCACGATGTTGGGCACCGCTCCGTTGAGCTGCTTGTGCATGGCGTCCATGCCGCCGAGCGACGTGCCGGCGATGGTCGAGCCGTGATAGGCCATCTTGCGCGAGATGACGCGGTTCTTCTCGGGCTTGCCCTCGATCACCCAGTAGTGGCGGACAAGACGCAGGGCGGTGTCGTTGGCTTCCGAGCCGGAGGAGCCGTAGAACACCTGGTTGACGTTCTTCGGCGCGATCTCGGCCAGCTTCTTGGACAACAGCACCGGCGTCGGCGTCGAGCATTTGAAGAAGGAATTGTAGTAAGGCAGTTCCTTCATCTGGGCATAGGCGGCCTCGGCCAGTTCGTCGCGGCCATAGCCGATGTTGACGCACCACAGGCCGGCCATGCCGTCGAGCAGTTCCGCCCCTTCGGAATCGTAGATGAACGGGCCATTGGCGTGGGTGATGATGCGCGAACCCGCGTCACGCAATTCCTTGTGATCGGTGAAGGGATGGAGGTGATGCGCGGCGTCGATCTGCTGAAGCTGCTTCAGCGAATAATTCTGATAGGTCATGTCTGGTTCTTTCCTCTGGATTCAGTCCGGCTGGCGCCGGGGCGAATGCATCAGAGGGCGGCGGGTGGCGAATAACCGATCCGGGCGCACAGCCGCAAAAGCTCCGCACGCAGCGTGCGCGGTGACGGTGTCACCGCGACCCCGAACGTGCAGACAAAGGTCATAGCAGGAGCCATGCCGCGCACCTTAGAGCAAAGGCTGGCCGAGGTGAACCACCCTTTGCTTGGCCCATGACGATACTTCTAAGCCTTGGCGCTCAGTGCCTGCTGCAGGAAGACATATTTCATCGCCGTCTGTGCCGCCTGCGGCCGGCGGTCGCCCCGACCGCCATGGCCGCCTTCGGTCTCCTCGAAGAACAGTGTCCTGTCGTGGCCGGCCTCCTGCAGGCGAGCCGCCATCTTGCGGGCATGGCCGGGATGGACACGGTCGTCGGCGGTCGAGGTCGTCAGCAGCACCGGCGGATAGGCGGCACCCGCCTTGACGTGCTGGTAGGGCGAATAGGCCGCCAGCCACCTGGCGTCCTCCGGCTTCGATGGATCGCCATACTCGGCCATCCATGAGGCGCCGGGCGGCAATTCGGTGTAGCGCAGCATGTCGAGCAGCGGCACCTCGATGATGACGGCGCCGAAAAGTTCCGGGCGCTGCGTCAGCGAAACGCCGGTCAGCAGGCCGCCATTCGAGCCACCCTGGATGCCGAGCGAGCCTGCCGTCGCGATGCCGCGCCTGACGACGTCCTCGGCCACCGCTGCAAAATCGTCAAAACCGTTCTGGCGATTGCCTTTCAGCGCCGCCTGATGCCAGGCCGGGCCGAACTCGCCGCCGCCGCGAATGCAGGCCTGCACATAGGCATTGCCCTTCTCCAGCCACAGCCTGCCGCGCACGCCGGCGTAGCCCGGCAAGAGCGGCACTTCGAAGCCGCCATAGCCGTAGAGCAGGGTCGGCACCGGTCTCTTCTGGTCGCGCCGCCTGACGACGAAGTATGGGATCATCGTGCCGTCTTTCGAGCGCGCCTCGAATTGTTCCGAGATCAGCGGCGCGGCATCGAAGCGCGCCGGCTGCGACTTCACCGTGGCGAGCGTCTCGCCATCGTCATCCGACCAGATGATCGAGCTTGGCGTCAGGAAATCGGTGAAGGAGAAGGACACGCTGGAGCCGAAGTGCTCGGCATGGCTGATGCCGACAGTGCCGTTCTCAGGCAACGCGACCGGCTTCAGCGACCAGGCGCCATTCTTGCGCTCGCAGACGAGAACCTTGCCGCGCACATTGTCCATCAGGCTGATGAACAGCCGGTCCTGCGTTCTGGCGAGCCCGGCGATGGACACGCGATGCGCCGGCGCCAGCAGGGTTTCGATGGTGCCCAGACCGCCGGTTTCGATCCAGTGAGCGAAATCGAGCGAATAGAGCCCGTCCGGTTGGCACAGCGTGCCGTCCGGCGCCGTCCACGGCGTGCGCACCCCGAACACCAGCTGGTCCTTGAAAAGCGATGTGTCGGTGGCGTCGTCGGGCAGCGGAATGCGCCTGTTCTCACCGGACGGGAGATGCAGGAAACTGTGCGATGCGAAGAAATTGATTGCCCGCGCCAGAAACACGTGACGCTTGTCGCCGTCGAACTCGACGCCCGCGCCGGCGGCCAGATCGTCTTTTTGCGCCTCGAAAATGGGTGTTGCGTCTTCGAGGCTGGTGCCGCGTTTCCAGAGCTTGATCACACGCGGATAGCCGGACTCGGTCTTGTCGGATTCCTCGAAGGCCGCCGAGACGATGACGGTGTCCTTGTCCAGCCAGCCGAAACCCGACTTGGAAGCCGGCGCACGGAACCCGCCCTCTATGAACGATCTGGTTTCAGTGTCGAATTCGCGCATCTCGCTGGCGTCGCCGCCGTCCGGCGACATCGAGAGCAGGCAGCGGCTGAAGTCCGGATAGAGCCGGCTGGCGCCGCTGAACACCCATTTTACCCCCTCCTTCGCCGCGAGCTGGTCGAAATCGATGATCGTTTCCCAGACCGGGTTCTCGGTCTTGTAGGAAGCGACCGTCGTGCGGCGCCACAGGCCGAGCGCATTGGTCTTGTCCTGCCAGAAATTGTAGACATGACCGGCGATCGCCGCGCCGACGGCGATGTTGTCCTCGGCCGTCATCAGGTCGAGTGCCGTCTGGAACGACGCCTGATACGAAGGATCGCCCTGCAATTCGCCAACCGCGATCTCGTTCTGGCCATGCACCCAGTCGAGCGACTGTTTGCTGGTCCTGTCCTCCAGCCAGAGGAAGGGGTCCGCGGTATCGGCTTCTGGCTTGGCGATGGGCTTGGTCATGGAATCTCCACTAGGCAACGCTTGGGCATGCAACATCGACATGCCGCGTCCGATATTCAAGAGTTGCAGCCAAGGATTTAGGCCTTGCCGCGACCGGCGAGGCTCGCGACCGCCAGGGCCAGGCACATGAGGCAAAGCGTGATCGGCAGGCCTCTCGCGCCCAGTATATCCATGGCGCTGCCAGCCAGCGGCGGCACGGCTATGCCGCCGACGCCCCACATCAGCGAGAAGGCGGCGTTGCCGGCGACCAGTGTCGAGCCGGTGAAACGCTCGCCAAGCTCGATGATCGACATCGTGTAGATGCCGTAGGAGACCGCGCCCCAGACGAAGATCATCGGCCAGATCAGCGGCGTTTCGATGAGAAGCGGCAGCAACACGCATCCGACCACGGTCAAGGAAACACAGGCAAGCCGAACCAGGGGTGCGGTCAGCCTCTCCGCCAGCAGGCCGAGCGGCACCTGCATGGCAATATTGCCGGCGATCATCATCGACAGCAGCGCCGACATGCGGGCTTCCGCGATATCATAGTGGTTGCCATAGACCGGCAGCAAGGCCAGCGCCCCCTGTTCGAACCCCGCGGCCACGATGACCGCCAACAGAAGCAGCCACGCCATCGGTACGAAGCCCAGAACGGAAACCCGATGCCCGGCCTCGTCCACCTTCGGCAGGCGCGGCAGCACCGACGCCAGGCACATGCCGCACAGCACGAAGGCGCAAATACCGACGAGGAAGGGCGGCCATCCCTGCGTGCCGACGGCGAGCAGGCAGAGCGGGCCGGCCGCGAAGCCGGCCGAAATGATCGTCGAATAGACACCCATGATGCGCCCGCGCCTTGCCGGCGGCGCAAGGGCGATTACCCAGATTTCGCTCAAGACATAGAGCGGATTGGTCACCACGCCGATCAGGAAGCGCAGCGGAAACCACAGATAGACATTCTGCGTCCAGCCGATCAGCGCCAGCACGACGGCCGAGAGCGCGGCGCAAGTAAGCGCCGTGCGCCCCGCCCCGAACCGCCGCGCCAGCCCCGGGATCAGCGGCGACGAGACGATGAAGCCGATCGGCGTCATCGCAGCCGACAGGCCGATCATCGCCGGCGAGACGCCCTGGCGCTGCAGGATGAAGCTCAACAGCGGATAGGACAGACCCTGCGCGATGGCGAACACCGAGACGGTCGCGATCACGCCGGTGATCGCCGCCCATTGCATTCCTTCGCCAGTTTTCGAATCCGCCGCGGCCATGGTCCTACCGTTGGTGCCCGGCAGGATTAACGGTTCGGCCAGACAGCGGTAAGCTCCGCCGGCGGAAAGCGCTTGCTCCAGCCAGATCCATGTCAGGAGGCTCGACGTTGCGAGGAGCGGTACAAGGCGAAGACGACCAGTACCGCATCGAGAGCGGCGATCACCACGGGCAGGCCCAGCGGGCCGATGCCTTGCATCAGCAGGCCGGCACCCGGCGGGCCGACAATGCCGCCAACGCCCCACAGCAAGGCGAAGGCCGCATTGCCGGTGACCAGCAGCGTGCCTTTGAACCGGCTGCCGAGTTCGACCAGCGCCATCGTATAGACGCCGTAGCCGACCGCGCCCATGACAAGCAGCACGCCCCAGATCAGCGGCGTGGTAATCAGCAGCGGCAGCAGCGCCGCGCAGATTGCCGTCGCCACCGCGCAGGCCACGATCATTGGGCGGCCGCCGAACCGTTCGGCGAGCAGACCGAGCGGGATCTGCAGCAGGATGTTGCCGAGCGACAGTGCCATCACCAGTGCCGCGAGCACAGCTTCCGGCAGGCCATAGCCGGCGCCGAAGACCGGGACCAGCGCATAGGTGCTTTGCTGGACAGCGGCCGAGACCAGCACGGCCAGCAGCAGCGCCGGCGCCAGCCGGGCAAAGCCGACAAAGCTGCCGGAAGGCTGGCCGTCATCCTCGAACCCGGCAAGTTTTGATGAGACAAGGCGCAGAATGATCGCGCAAAGCATGAAGCCCCCGACACCCACGCTGAACGGTGCCCAGCCCGATGTGCCGACGAAGGTCAAGGTGAAGGGGCCGGCCGCATAGCCGGCGCCCATCAGCGTGTTGAACACGCCCATCACGCGGCCGCGCCGCGAAGGCGGCGCCAGCGACAGCGCCCAGACCTCGCCAAGGATATAGAGCGGGTTGATGATCACGCCGATGATGAAGCGGATGAGATACCAGGCCACCCAGTTCTGCAGATAGCCGATGCCCAGGAAGCACAGCGCGCCGATCAGCGAGCAGCCGACCGCCAGGTTGCGCGCACCGAACAGACGCACCGCCGCCGGCACGAACGAGGCCGACAGGATCAGGCCGAGCGGCATCATCGCCGCCGACAGGCCGATCAACCCGGGCGACAGGCCTTGCTTCTGCATCAGAAGCGTGAACAGCGGCGAACTCAGCCCTTGCGCCGCGCCGAACATGGCAAGTGCCGCGGTGACGCCGGCGAGCGCCGCCCACTGCGTCCCCGCTTCGCCTTCGCTCGAGCCGGCCAGGACCATGTTGCCATCCATGTGAGGTGCCGGCTGACCTCCCGGCCGGCGAGCATCACTAGCTACGGGTTCGATCGGCACAAAGAAAGGGCCGCAAGGGAAATCCGCTTGCGCCAACGGATCGCTCTGCGCGCCCGGGCCGAGCGGCCGCGGACTGGAATGAATGGCAGATTCCCGGTCCGGCGGCGCTACGGGAAATAGCGGGCAATCGCGCCCTTCTTGCCGTCGGCGTACGGCTTCAGCCACTTGTCGTCGATATGGAGCCCGTCATCGTCGGAAGGCCCCTTGCCGATTGTCCTGCGCCAGGCGCGGAATTTGTAGTGGTCGAACACGTCAAGCATGTGCACGGCATAGGCGGCAGCGAAAGTCTTGTCGCCCTCGACGATCACCATGTTCTCGTCATTCTCGTAGGACGCCTTGTAACCGAGATTGTGGCTGCCGGTGATGACGGTGGCGTTGTCTTCCATCGGATCGATGATGATGATCTTGTCGTGCACGATCGCATGGCCGACGGTCAGCACCTCCGCCTGGAAGTCGCGGGCGATCGTAGCGCCGGTCAGGTTTGCCGCACGCACGATGGAGACGTTCGGCGCTTCCCAGACCTTCTCCGGATAGACGAACGGCGCCTTGCCGTCCTTGTTCGACTTGTGGGTGACCGGATCCTTGGTCGGCGCGACATAGTTGGGCATGGCGGTTTCGTCAGAGATCGCGCCCTGCACGATCAGGTTCGGATCGGCCTTGGCCGCCGCCACGGCCTGGTCGACGATCGAGTTGTCGCCGAGCAGCGAGGGATTGAACACCAGGAACAGCACCGCCCGCTTCGCCGCTTTGATGCGGGCAAACACATCCGCGAGGTCGACCGGCCGCACGGAGATGTCCTTCTTGTTGCGGTCAGGGTCGTTGGGCGAAAACCAGACCGTCATGCCGTCCAGCGCCGCGGTGGCGCCGTTGAGCGGATTGGGCATGTGGTTCTCCCCGCGGAACGGCACGCCTTGTGTCTGCGCGACACGACCGGCCGCACTTTCCGAGGCCGGGGGCGGAAAGACGTCGGCCTTCATACGCTGCCAATAGGCGTCGAAGATCTCGGCCATCGCCGGGTCGTCGCGGATGAAGGCGTTGTTGGACTGCCCGCAGATACCGGTTGACGTCCAGTTGGTGCTGCCGGTCATCACTGCTTGCGGCTTGCCCTGGGCATCGCGGTAGACGGCAAATTTGTTGTGGCCGATGTGGTTGTTGTTGAACAGGCGGTCCGTCACCGCGACGCCCGCGTCATGCAGGCGCTTCCTGTATGCCGCATTGCCGGCATCCCAGGCCTTGGTCTCGTCGTCCCTGCCCGAATTGGAAAGGATGACCTCGACGGCGTCCTTGGCGGCGATGATGGCATCGCACAGCTCGTCGTCACCGAGTTCATAGAGCGCGAGCCTGACGGTGCCGCCTTCGGTCTTGGCCCGCGTCAGGAGGCTGGTCAGCACGTCGGGAACATCGCCATGCAGATAGGCCCGTATCTTACTCGTCGGGTCCTGCAGCACTGCCCTGATCTTGTCGCGCTGCCCGACCTTGATGCCGGCCTCCTGCAGCGCGTGCGACATCCATTGCGTCGACAGCACGCCATTGGTGAAGGCAACACGCGCCTTGCCGAACATCTGTCCCAGGAAGATCGGCGGGCTGACCGCGCCCTTGCCGAGATAGCCCAGCGGGCGCGCCGGGCCGGTGTAGGCGGGTTTGCCGTCGACGACCTGATCAGGGCGCACCGGCACCGCATCGAGGCCCGGCTTCATGTCGCCGACCGGGCGCACCCGGTAGGCGATCATTTCGCCATCGGGCCTGATATCGACACTGTCGCGGCGTCGCCGCACGGTGAGATCGCGCCAGAATGTCTTCTGCACCGGCCAGACGCCGGTGTCCTGCGGAATCCATCTCGAATTGCGCTGCCCCTTGAAGGGCACCCAGGATGCCAGGCAGCGCTCCTCGCCTGTATCGGGATAGAGGCGCACGATCTCGAAACCGAGGCAGCCCGGGATCATCCCGTCTATATCCCAGGAAAGGAACGCGACTTCGTTGTTCGTCGCGGCACGCACTTTGACGACATCAGGCATGGCTGCCCCTCCAGAGACACTCGGCGCGCAAGTATGTCAGAAGTAAAAGACGATACCGTAACGTACGACCCGTCGATATCCATCGCGCTCGGCGCTTGGCGGCGCGGCGCTGTAGACCGGGCAATGTCGCAGCCGTGCGGCTGCCCTTCAGGCATGTCGCTTCCCTCGCCCTAGTGGTCGCCGCCTCCGCAATGGCCGGACGGCCGCCGGTCCATTATGCCGCCCACTTTCGCATCGTACGAGGCTCCTCATGACCGCCGCCCTACAACCTGCAGAACCGGCTTCGGCACCCGACCGTGCCCGCCGTGGCGGCCGCGCCGGGAAACGCGCCGGAGGCTCGGCCGCGTTCGAGCAGCCGGCTTTCCGCCAGTTGAAAAACCCGCTGGCGCCGACCAGGCTGGTGTCGGAAGATGAGCTGGAATCGATCCACCTCGCCTCCTTGCGCGTATTGCGGGAAATCGGTGTCGACGTCCTGCACGACGAAGCCCGCCGCATCATGAAGGCGCATGGCGCCGATGTGCGCGAAGGCTCGGAGCGCGTACGCTTCGACAGCGACATGATCCTCGAACTCATCTCGCACTGCCCGCCGGAATTCACCATCCATGCCCGCAATCCGGCGCACAATGTGCGCTTCGGCGGCGACAATCTAATCATTTCTATGATGGCGTCGGCGCCCAACTGCTCCGACATCGACCGCGGCCGACGGCCTGGCAACCAGCAGGACTACCGCAACTTCCTGCGCCTGGCGCAGATGCACAACATCCTGAACTGCACCGGCGGTTATCCGGTAGAGCCGACCGATATCCATCCGTCGGTGCGCCATCTCGAATGCATCCGCGATCTCGCCACGCTGACCGACAAGGTGTTCCACATCTATTCGCTCGGCAAGGAGCGCAACGTCGACGGCATCGAGATCGCCAGGATTGCGCGCGACATCAGCCACGAGCAACTGCTCGAGGAGCCGTCCGTCTTCACCATCATCAACACCAATTCGCCGCTCAAGCTCGACGTGCCGATGATGGAAGGCATCATCCAGATGTCGAGCAAGGGCCAGGTCGTTGTCGTCACGCCCTTCACCCTGTCGGGCGCCATGGCGCCGGTCACCATTGCCGGCGCGCTGGTGCAGCAGAATGCCGAGGCGCTGTCCGGCATCGCCTTTGCCCAGATGGTGCGCAAGGGAGCACCGGTCGGCTATGGAGGCTTCACCTCCAATGTCGACATGAAGTCGGGCTCACCGGCCTTCGGCACGCCCGAATATATGAAGGCGCAGCTTGTCGGCGGCCAGCTTGCCCGCCGCTACAACATCCCCTACCGCACCTCCAACACCTGCGCCGCCAACACGGTCGACGCGCAGGCGGCCTATGAGAGCGTGTTCTCGCTATGGGGCGCCATCCAGGGCGGCGGCAATCTGATGATGCATGCCGCCGGCTGGCTCGAGGGCGGCCTGCGCTGCTCCTACGAGAAAACCATTCTCGACATCGACCTGTTGCAGATGGTGGCCGAATTCCTCACCCCGCTCGACCTGTCCGAAGAGGCGCTCGGGTTCGACGCCATCCAGTCGGTCGGCCCCGGCGGCCATTTCTTCGGCACCCAGCACACGCAGGACCGTTACAAGACCGCCTTCTATTCGCCCATCATTTCCGACTGGCGCAATTTCGAGACCTGGGCGGAAGCCGGCTCGCCGACGGCGCTGGAAAAGGCCAACAAGGTCTGGAAGGAACGCCTGGCGTCCTATGAAGAACCCTACATGGACCCGGCGATCCGCGAGGAACTCAACGACTTCGTCCAGAAGCGCACAGCCGAAGGCGGTGCGCCGACCGATTTTTGATCGTGCTTGGCGGGCGTCGCCTGCAACCGTAACCTCTGATTCAATTTACGCAAAAACGGACCTATCTTCATGAAATCCCATGTAAAAGCGGTTGTCATCGGCGGCGGCGTCGTTGGCTGCTCGGTGCTCTATCACCTGGCCAAGGCCGGCTGGACCGACATCATGCTGATCGAGCGCTCGGAGCTGACCTCCGGCTCGTCCTGGCACGCGGCGGGCGGCTTCCACACGCTGAACGGCGACCCCAACGTCGCCAAGCTGCAGGCCTACACGGTGCAGCTCTACAAGGAGATCGAGGAAATCTCCGGCCAGTCCTGCTCGCTGCACCTGACCGGCGGCGTGATGATGGCCGACACGCCGGAACGCATGGACTTCCTGCGCCTTGCCCACGCCAAGGGCCGCTATCTCGGCATGGACACCGAGCTGATCACGCCGTCCGAAGCCAAGGCGATGTTCCCGCTGATGGACGAGAAGAACTTCGTCGGCGCCATGTGGGATCCGGTCGAAGGCCATCTCGACCCGTCCGGCACCACCATCGCCTATTCCAAGGCGGCGAAGAAACTCGGCGCCGAGATCGTGCTGCGCAATCGCGTCGTTGATCTCACGCAGCAGCCCGACGGCACCTGGAACGTCGTCACCGAACAGGGCACGGTCCACGCCGAGCATGTCGTCAACTGCGGCGGCTTGTGGGCGCGCGAGATCGGCCGCATGGTCGGCGTCGAGCTGCCCGTGCTGGCCATGGAGCACATGTACCTCCTCACCGAGCCGATGCCGGAGGTCGAGGAGTTCAACAAGTCGACCGGCCGCGAAATGATCGGCGTGCTCGACTTCAAGGGCGAGATCTACAC